>VSOD01000346.1 GCA_009774655.1 Lachnospiraceae bacterium | reverse complement strand
AGTGCATTATGCCAATAAAAAAGCCCCAATGGGAATTCATTAAACATCAGAAATTAAAATGGCTGTGAATGGTAACTCCAAAGATGGTATTGTAACGATCTCTATCTTGACTGTTCTCTCTTCATGGAACGAGCTGTTGATTTCCATGCTGCTGATCAGTACGCCGTCCAAAAAGACTTTACCTAACGGACTGATGGGATTTATTACGGAGTATAACTCGGAATACACGCAGCTTGCGGCCGGCATTATGATCTCCATTATACCTGCTGTTTTATTCTATGCATTTGCACAGGAAAAGATAGAAAAGGGTATGATAGCAGGTGCGATCAAAGGATAAGGCGGTGGATGTGAAATGAAAATTACAAAGAAAAGCAGATTGACGATCATACTATTTATCATGCCGGCTCTAATTGTGTATCTGATGTGGGTAATTTACCCGATTATCAGCGCTATATGGATGAGTATGCAGAAATCCGACACGCTGCACAGCAGTCATTTTGTGGGAATTGAAAACTATATCAGCGTATTTAAAGCCAGGCTTTTCTGGAAGTCCATGAAAATTTCATTTATATTTATTATTTTCACCACGATCTTTCAGGTGATCCTTGGATTTTTTTATGGCTATCTTGTGTATCTTCAGCCCAGAGGATACCGGATCTACAAGATTCTGCTGTTTGTCCCCAATGTATTGCCGTCTGTTGCCACCGGCTTTATCTGGAGTTATATTTACAGCCCGAGCATGGGTATCTTAAAGCCGTTCATGGAGGCTATTGGGCTTGGACAGTATTACATATCGCCGATCGCGGATCCGAAGCTTGCGCTGGGAGCGGTGATCTTTGCGCAGATCTGGTGTGGACTGGGGGTACAGGTAATCCTGTTCAATTCAGGGTTTATGAATATCCCGTCCGAGGTAATAGAAAGTGCGAGGCTGGACGGGGCAACAGGCTGGAAAATGATAAGGACCATGGTTATTCCCATGTCCTGGGATATTACAAAGATGGTGATCATCCTGCAGACGATTGGTGCGCTCCGTTCCTTTGATCTGATCTATGTCATGACAGCCGGCGGACCTAACCATTCCACAGAAGTGTTGCCCATGCATTTGTTTGTAAATGCATTCCAGAATTTTAATCTTGGATATGGTAATGTGATAGCGGTGGTGTTGTTCATCCTTGCGATGCTGATCACGATCATAATGAGAAAGGCTATGGAAAGAGAAAGTTTGTATAATTGATAAACAATCAATGTTATTAAAGCAAGCCGAAGGCACATTATGTTTTGCATCAGCTTGGGGTGATGACACTGATTCATAATAGAAAATAATATAACATTTACGGAGGAAAAACAAATGATGACAGATGCAGAATTGATTCAGGAAATCAGAAAGTACAGGTGTTCCGATCTCTCTGATGGGATGGATGCCATCGGGCTGGTGGATAAGGGAACCATGAATGAGACTATGCGTCCTTTGCGGCCCGGTATTGAATTTAAGGGATTTGCCTACACCATCAAGCTGCTGCCTAAGTCGGATGCGGTGAACGTATGCAAGACTGTAGAAGAATGGAAGGAAGAGCTGGGGAAGGCCTGTGGTCAGATCTATAATTTTGTCGGCCAGATTACGCCTGAGCGGGCAAAGGATACGGTCATCGTAGTGGATATGGGAGGCATAAGAGGTGGTCTTTGGGGATCTGAGATTGCTATGACCATGATGGAGCGAGGCATCGAAGGAGTTGTCCTGGATGGCGGATGTAGAGATTCTTATGAGACAAATCTGGAAAATGCACCTGTATTCTGCACAAAGAGAACCTTTACCCATGCTTATGGAAGAGTGGAGCCGGGTGATCTGAACATTCCTGTAAATTGTGCGGGCGTAACCGTGAAACCGGGAGATATTATCTGTGCGGATGACGACGGTGTACTGGTCATTCCCAGAGACCGTGCGGAAGAAGTGATGATGTTTGCAAAGATGCAGCTGGAGGATGATATTGCTGTTCGGACAGAGCATTATAACAATTTAGGATTTGCATATGACGAAACATTGGAAAGAATGAAATAATGTTCCCAAAATGTGGGAGAACCTGATCTTGTGGCCTGCAGGGAGCGCGCCTTCTTAAAGAGTGTTCCGGCGGGCCATAAAGTTTTGATATAGGAAGTTAAAAAATGGGGGTATAGCAATGAAACACGGAATATGTCTCACAACCATCTATCCGGGCGCCATAACGGACAGTAGGTTGATGGCAGGGTTGATCAGGAAGGTAAGAGATCTGGAATTGTTTCAATGTGTTGAGATTTATTTTGAGGGTTCGCCGGGAGAGGAGGCGGCTATACAGAAGACGCTGGCTGATGCCGGTATTACGGCAGTGTATCTGGGTGGCCTGCCGGTCAAGCGGGATGGAATCGATCTTACATCAAAGAGTGAGCGTGTCCGCCAAAAGAGTGTGGAAATGTGTAAACGTCATATGGATCATGCGAACCGTATGGGGTGCTCCAAGATCGTGATCGCCAGTGGACCGGACTGGGAAGAGACAGGATGTCGAGAACAGATCGCAGAGTGTATGCGAGGATCTCTTGGCGAGCTGGATCGGTACGTTGAGGGGAGTGGAATTCAGATTTGCCTGGAACCCTTTCCGGTGAAGACAGAACCGTATCTTGCGGTGGGGGAGAGTATGTTTGTCCATGGGATCTTCACAGGCAGCGATTTTCGCAATGTAGGGATCACTTTTGATACCAGCCACTTTTTGCAAATCGGTGAGAATCTGGAAGAAAGTTTTCCTCTTTTAAAGCCGTGGATCTCTCATATGCATTTGGCAAACTGTGTGATGAAGGATAAGACGAGTCCTCTTTACGGCGATAAACATCCCCTTTTTTGCCAGGAAGGAGGCAGTCTTGGGATAGAGGATGCTCGTGCGTATTATCAGAGACTGAATAGAGAAGAGTTGCTGCAAAAGGTCGAGATCTGTTCGGTTGAAATCATCAGCAGGGGAAGAGAAGACTGGTATTTTGATGCTGTCTGTAAAGAAGCGGAAAGCATTTGGAGATAAGGGGGAGTGAGGGATGTACAGTACGGCTATCCGTTTGTGGGAACCATTTGAGATCGTTCTCACTGCGGAAAAGGAATATGAAAACTGTTACAGGGATGTCTGTGTGTGGGTGCATTTGAAAGGACCAGGATTTGACAAAAAGTGTTTCGGTTTTTGGGATGGCGGCAATATTTTTCGGATCAGAGTGACAGCTACGCGGCAGGGGCTTTGGACATACGTAACCGGCGCCAATGTGAATGACAGGGGACTTTCGGGGATCACGGGAGTATTTGTGGGAGTGGAGTGGACCGAGGAGGAAAAGCGGCAGGTACCGACCCGCAGGGGGATCGTAAGAGCCAGTGAAAACGGGCATGCCATGGAATATGCGGATGGAACTCCCTATGTGATGGTTGGTGATACCTGGTGGGGGCTTGCAAGTTATCGGTATCCCTGGGAGGAAGGGGAGGAGGAGCATCCGGTCGGCCGGGATATGAATATGAAGGATATGGCAAGGCAAAGGCTCCGCCAGGGGTTTAATACCGTGGGTATGATCGCATCCTTCCCTACATGGGCGGATGACGGGCAGGATGCATGGCTTATGCTGGATGACGACCATGAAACTACCATCAGAAATGCCTGGACCGTTGACGGTGCCACCAGGCGGGGCGCGAGGAAGGGCACTGCGTCCTGTAAGGCAATGCACAACGAAGGCGGCCGCCCTTTCTTTTTTCCGGGGAAAATGGAAGGATATGAACAGGTGGTGCCGGATTATGACAGGATCAATCCAGAATATTTCAAGGTTCTGGACAAGAAAATAGATTGGCTCAACAGGCAGGGGATCACGGTATTTATGGAGGTGCTGCGGCGGGACTGTTCTAAGACCTGGAAATATTATTATGATTGGCCGATTGTCTATACGCGTTATGTACAATACATTTTTGCACGCTATCAGGCAAATAACTGTATCTTCAGCCCGATTCATTTCGATGTGAAAATGAATACCATAGACAGCCGGGAGTTTAATGAACCCATCAATCTTCTGATTGATACATATGGAAGCCCGCCTTTTGGTACACTTCTGGGCACCAATCCCTCGCCCAGTACACTGATCAATTTTGGAGGGGAAAAGGAACAGAATTGGTTGACGCTGCATCAGACCGGGAACTGGAGAGAACACGAGAATTACTGGTATCTGACGGATATTTTCCACGCCACGCCCGCCTGTCCGGCGATCAACGGAGAGCCTTATTATTCAGGATATCCGGAATCTGCCATGAGGATTGATGAGAATGGGAATACGGTGACGGAACTGGGAACGTTGACTGCTGACAGTCCGGAGGATCATTATAACTGCCGGTCCGGGTATTACGGCAGTGTGTTGAGCGGCGCTTATGGAGGCGTTCTGGCGGGATTCGAGGGATGCTGGGGCGCAAATATAGAGGAAGGGGCACGCTATCATATCTGGGATACGATGACCTTTCCGGTAAGTTATCAGGTTCGGTATGTGAGGGATTTCCTGCTGTCTGAGGGGACAAGATACCAGGAGCTGATTCCCTGTGCGGATCTGGTGACGCCGAACAAAGCGGTAGATACTTACGGATACAGAGGC
>VSOD01000345.1 GCA_009774655.1 Lachnospiraceae bacterium | reverse complement strand
CCTTTTTCACCGCTTTTTTCAAAATGCAGCGCGGATCTCCCTCGAAAGGCTGCCCGTTGGGGCGGTGTACATCGCAGATCAGCCGCGCCACCTTGCCCTGCTGCGGCCGCCACGGAAAAATCTCCCAGGTTCCCAGATCCGGATACAGATACATGTCGGACTCTTCGATGCGTGCAAATCCTTCAATGGCAGACCCGTCGAACATGCACTCGTTGTTTAACGCCTTTTCCAGCTGGCTGGCCGTGATGGCCATATTCTTTAAGTTACCGAAGATATCCGTAAACTGCAGCCGGATAAATTCCACGTCTTCCTCCTCTACCAGCTGTATGATATCCTCTCTTGTATAATTCTTTCTCATATGCATCATCCTTTCTTTTTACCGCTCAACCGCCGCCCGGATCTCCGGCTGCCCGGACAGCCACTGCCCAATTACAGCTCCATCCATACAAAAAGGCGCTCTTCCCCCGCAATATTGCAGTAAGAACGCCCTTGTTCCGGTTAACGATACCAATATTCTATGCAGTTGTCAACTCCATATCGCACTTATGTCGTTTACTATATCTCATTCACTGTATAACAGTTCAACCTGCGGTTTCCCTTCTACTCTTTGATTTCGTCGATGTCCGTAAGGTTCACGCCGAGGGAATTCAGTACTACCTTTAAAGATTTATAATCCTTCTTTAATTCCGCATACGTCTCGACAGCATTTTCTCTTTTCGCATTCTTCATATGCGCCTGCACTCTTTGAAATTCATTTACGGCTCTTTCAATAATCTCTGCACCATTCGGCATTGTCTCACCTCCCAATTATGAAGACCGGTCATCAAGTTAATTTCAGCTTATCACACTATGAACACAAAGTCCATTATCTTTCCGTCAAAAAACCACCAGCGATCGCACGCATAAACCGCCCCTGCCTGTCATAGACTGATAAAAAAGAATTTCCATGGGGATATAGTATGAGTTCCAAAACCAAAATCGTCGTGCTTCACGTAAAAGAATTGATATATACCGGCATCTTTGCCGTGCTCGGTATCCTTTTTATCGTCCTGCTGATCATCATGTTCCTCCCCAAAGAGGAGAAAAAAGAGACCATGTCCGCCGTCACACAGACTACGACCAATTCCTATGTGCCCGGTGTGTACACGACCTCCCTGATCCTGAACGACAACGTGGTGGAGATCGAGGTGACTGTAGATGAGAAAAATATCAACTCCATAAGGCTCATCAACCTGGACGAAGCCGTGGCGACCATGTATCCTCTGATCCAGCCTTCTTTCGAGGATCTTGCCAACCAGATCATAACCAATCAGAGTCTGGAGAATATCAGCTACCCGGATGACAGCAAATACACCTCCATGATCCTGCTGGATGCCATCAGCACTTCCTTAAACAAGGCGTTGGAAAATGAGGGAGATACTGACGCAGGTGTCATCACACCGTAAACTGTTCTTTTACAATTACAATTCCTCAACCTGTCTCAGCCAGATGTCGGCGCAGGCATCGGAGGGCATCCGCAGATCCCCTCTGGGGGATACTGCCACGCTGCCGACTTTGGGGCCGTCCGGCAGGCAGGAACGTTTAAACTGCTGTGCAAAAAATCTCTTATAAAAGGTTTTGAGCCACTTCAAAATGACACTCTTGTCATACATATCCTGAAAAGACCGGCAGGCGATCCGGTAGATCTTTGACGGCTCAAAACCGCAGCGCAGCATGTAATACAGGAAAAAGTCATGCAGCTCATAAGGCCCCACCAGATCTTCCGTCTTCTGGGAGATCACGCCGTCCACGGGCGGCAGGAGCTCCGGACTGACAGGCGTGTCAAGTACATCCAGAAGCACGTCCTTGAGTTCCACACTGCCGCAGGTGTCCGCATAATACTGCACCAGATGGCGCACCAGCGTCTTTGGCACGCCGGCATTGACGCCGTACATCGACATGTGGTCGCCGTTGTAGGTGGCCCATCCCAGAGCCAGTTCCGACATGTCCCCGGTCCCGATGACCAGGCCGCCCGTGCGGTTGGCGATATCCATCAAGACCTGGGTGCGCTCTCTGGCCTGTCCGTTTTCATAGGTCACATCATGATCCTCTGTCTTCTGTCCGATATCCCGGAAATGCACCGTCACCGCTTCTTTGATATCCACTTCCTGCAGCGTCGCCCCCAGGGTGCGCGCCATCTTGCAGGCATTATCGTAGGTTCTGTCCGTAGTGCCGAAGCACGGCATGGTCACGGCCGTGATCTGCCGTCTGTCCAGTCCCAGCATATCAAAAGCACGCACCGTCACCAGAAGCGCCAGTGCAGAGTCCAGCCCGCCCGAAACCCCGACTACCGCCGACTGACAGCCTGTATGCTCATATCGTTTCTTAAGGCCGCAGGACTGAATGGACAAAATCTCCTCACACCGCCGCGCGCGCTCCTTCTCGTCCGCCGGCACGAAAGGCCTGGCCCCGAAGCTGCGCTCCAGCGCCGTCTCTTCTTCCTCCATGGAAACAGGTATCACAAGATAAACCCCGCTGCGCTCCGGCCGGTAACTCATCATCCGCCGTCTTTCATGCTGCAGCCTGTGAAGATCCAGATCCGCATAGAGATTCTCCGGCGCAAAGCGTTTCGCCTGCGCCAGCATCGTCCCGTTCTCCGCGATCATGTTATGGCCGCCGAAGACCAGATCCTGGGTGGACTCGCCTTCCCCCGCCGAAGCGTAGACATAGCCCGCGATCAGCTTCGCGCTGGAAGACTTCACCAGCATTTCCCGGTACACATCCTTGCCTACGGTCTCGTTGGAAGCCGACAGGTTCACCAGCACCGTGGCTCCCGCCAGCGCATGTCTCGTGCCCGGCGACAGGGGCGCCCACAGATCCTCGCACAGCTCGCAGCCCACCGTCAGGCCTCGCACCGCATCCACTGCGAACAGGATGTTGGTCCCCACAGGCACCTCTTTTCCATGAAAAAGGTAGATCTCCGGTTCTTCGTTGCCCGGCATGAAATGTCTTGCCTCATAGAACTCCGCATAGGATGGGATATAACGCTTCGGGATAAAAGCCAGCACCTCTCCGTTCTGCAGCACCGCCGCCACATTGTAGAGCTTATGGCCCATCTCCAACGGCAGTCCCACGAACACAAGCGCATCACTGCCTTCCGTGGCATCCGCCACCACGTCCAGCGCTTCCCGCGCCTGCACAAGCAGCAGCTCCTGCAAAAAAAGGTCGCCGCATGTATAGCCTGTAATGCACAGCTCCGGAAAGACGATGATCTTCGCTCCTTTTGCATATGCCTCTTTCAGTCCTTTACAGATCTCGCCCGCATTGTACGCCGGATCCGCCACCCGGATCTTCGGGGTCATCGCCGCCGCCTTGATAAATCCATGTTTCATGAATTGTCCCGCCTCTCTTTGTCTCTGTGCCTTTCTTTACCGGTATAGCTTCTTCAGTTCTTCCACGCTGAACGTATAATCCGTGTTGCAGAAGTGACAGTTCAGCTCCACATCTTTGCCCTCGTCGATCAGCTCCTTAAGCTCCTCTCTGCTCAGGCTGGTCAGCACCTTCTCCACCCGCTCCTTGCTGCAGTTACAGTAGAACGACACCGGAACGCGGCCTGTAAATTCCACGCCCAGATCTCCCAGCACGTCCTCCAGAATCTGCTCCGGGCTTTTACCCTCCTCCAGCAGTGTGGTGACAGGCGCGAGCGACGCCAGCTTTTTCTCCAGCGCACCGATCACCGCCTCTTCCGTAAAAGGCATCAGCTGCAGGATAAAGCCGCCCGCCTGCTTCACCGTATTATTCCTGTCCATCAAAACCCCCAGTGCGACCACCGAGGGCACCTGTTCCGACGCCGCAAAATAATAAGTCAGATCGTCGCCGATCTCCCCGGTCTGCAGCGCCACGGTGGAAGAGTACGGTTCCTTCAGGCCCATATCCTTGATGACCGTCAGCGTACCCTTCCCGATCACGCCGCCTACATCCAGCTTGCCGGCGCTGTTTGGCGGCATCATCGCCTGCGGGCTGCCCGCATATCCTTTCACGTGCCCGCCCGCATCAGCCGTCACCACCAGACTGCGCACCGGCCCGCGTCCGTTTATCTGCAGCGTCAGCAGATCCTTCCCGCCTTTCAACATACTGCCCATCATCACGGCGCCCGTCATCAGCCGTCCCAGCGCCGCCGTCACCACCGGGCTTAAGTCATGGGCGCTCCTGGCATGTTCCACCGTATCCCTTGATGTAATCGCGAAAGCCCGTATCTGTGCATTCGCCGCCGTTGCCCTCACTATGTAGTCCGCCATTCTGCTGCCCCTCCTGTCTGCTTTGTTAATAACCATAGTATCCTACAGGATATCCAAATTATACAAAAAATGTCATGCGCCTTTGCGCGCCACCACATAAATCCGTTCGCTCACGTCGTTTACCGCCTCATGGGTGTCCGCATCGACCGCCTCCACAAACACCATACCGGCCCTGCGCAGACAGTCCTTCATCTGCTCCAGCTCATAGCCCCGCTGGTAATGGGTCTCCTGAAATCTCCGGTATAACGCATGATCCGCCTGCTCCATGTCTGCAGGCTCTTTTACAAACACGGTCAGATCATATTCATTGATCTGTTCCTCTTCGTGATAGTAATTATCCCAGATAAAGCTGCAGTC
>VSOD01000344.1 GCA_009774655.1 Lachnospiraceae bacterium | reverse complement strand
CGAGTATTCAACCCGGCATTCCGCATTCCTGCCGGATTCCATAGCGCTGCTTTTTACACCTGCCGGCCGGGGGGGGACGGCGGTTCAGTCTTCCGCTTCCGTCTCCGTCTCTTTCTTCGGAACCGCCAGCACGCTCTGGATCATGCGGTCTTTTACCTCCAGGATCCTGAACATATAGCCTTCATATTCGAACTCAAAATCTTCGCCCTCCTCCGGTATATGCTCCAGTCTGGAGATCACGAAACCGTTGACCGTATCGAAGGGTTCTTCGTCAAAGCTGATCTTAAGCTGATCCTCCAGCTCCTCCAGCGGCATCTTGCCCTGGATTACGTAGCTGTCCACGTCATGTCTGACAATATAGCTTGCCTCTTCGTCGTATTCATCCTCTATATTGCCTACGATTTCCTCCAGAATATCCTCCAGTGCCACCAGGCCGGCCGTCTGGCCGTATTCGTCCACGACGATAACCATCTGGATCTTCTCCGCCCGCATCACCCGGAACAGATCGTCGATCTTACGCTTCTCTGTGATGAACCTCGGCTCCCTGAGCAGTCCCCGTATCTTGCCGATGGGTCTGTTTTTCATCTTGCTATTCATCTGCATCCGCATGATGTCTTTCAGATGCAGAATGCCGATAATGTGGTCGATCGTATCGTCATATACGGGAAAACGGCTGTTGTGCGCATCCACGATAAAGGCTGCCGCCTCCTGCAGTGTCATAGTTGATTCGATGCCGACCATATTGTTGCGGTTGACCATGATGTCCTTTGCTTCCTTGTCACCGAACTCAAAAATATTGCTGATCATTTCGGCTTCATTGGCCTCCAGAATCCCCTGCTCATGCCCGACACTGACCATGGACAGGATCTTCTCCTCCGTCACGTCCGCCTTCCTGCCGGCTCCCTTGATGCCGAACAGCCGGAGAATCCCGCCGGCAGTGGCCGAGATCAGGGCCGTGAGCGGCGCCGTGAGACGCACATAGAAATAGATCGGTGTGACGAATGCCCGAAACCATCTTTCCGGATTGCGTGACGTGACCTTCCTCGGAATCGAAACACCGAATGTCACGATTATGTACAACAGGACAAACGTGACAAGTACCGCCGTTGCGACGGCAAACGCCCTGATATGCCAGCCGTAAAGATGCTCCATACTGCCCGTCGCCATCTGATAGACCAGATAGCCGAAATAGCTGTTCAGCCGATACAAATACAGCGCTCCGAACAGGATATTGACGGTCACTGTCCCCAGCTGGATCGCACTGGCATACTGCGGCAGGTGACTCGTCAGATACCGGATCCGCTCCCGTTTCCTGTCCGTCCCCCCTGCCTCGCCGTCCTCTCCCTGCTCTTCTTCCTTCCTGTACTGGAAGGCGGAGTCAAAGCTGTAGAACAACATCTCCAACAACAATAATACAACAAACCACCCTATGCTACTACTACTCGCGACACCATCGTCCATACGATCTCATCCTCTCCTGTCCTCATTTATATTTGTGTCCATGCAGCCCCGGCACAGATCCCTCAGGTACTGTCCCGGCCGAAACACCGTGTGAAACCGGCGCACGGCTGTCCGCCTGTTATATTAATATAGCAAGGATTGGAATCGGTGTCAAATTCCCTGACAATGCAGCCGTCATCTCTTATGTATTCAGTTCCAGGCTGACCATCAGGCCCACATTGACTACTTTCATAATGTCCTGGTCCAGATGACAGATCCTGTCTTTTAAGCGCCTCTTATCAATCGTCCTCAGCTGCTCCAGCAGAATGACCGAATCCTTGACCATATCATACTTGCTTGCGTTTAATTCAATATGCGTAGGCAGTTTCGCCTTGTTCATCTTAGAGGTTATCGCTGCACAGATCACGGTCGGGCTGTGTTTGTTCCCGATATCGTTCTGTATGATCAGCACCGGCCTGATACCGCCCTGTTCCGAGCCGATCACAGGTCTTAAATCTGCGTAGTAAATATCTCCTCTTCTCATTTCCATACACTTCCCTTGATTGATTTTGACGTATCTGCACGGCGGCGCCGCTTCCGGCCATGGCCAAAACTGCTGCGGCAGGTCCGGCAGTTACCTGACAACAATAATATTGCCGCTTTATCCAAGAAGTATACATCTGATCAGCGATAATCACCACAATAGTCCTTAGCCGCCGTTATCCGGCCGCCTTTCCAGTAAACACGGGGGATTCTTTTGCCAAGGCCGCAGACAAACTCATAGTTAAACCTCCCGGACAGCTCTCCAAGCTCTTCCATCGTGATCCGCGCGCCGTTGTCTTCTCCCACCAGTGTAACCTCGTCTTCCTCCGCCGCCTCCGGAATATCCTTAAGCCCGACCATAAACTGGTCCATGCAGACTCTTCCAAGGATCGGCGCTTTCTTCCCGCGGATCAGAACATATCCTTTGTTGGAAAGGCTTCTCGGATACCCGTCGCCGTATCCTACAGGGATCGTCGCGATCCGCATTCTCTCCGGCGTAACATACGTGCCGCCGTAGCTGATCTGCGTGCCTGCCGGCACCTCCTTGATATAGACGATATGGGTCTTTAAGGACAATACAGGCCGCAGCCGTATGATATCCCGTGACACCTCCGCCGAAGGCCACAGGCCGTACAGCGTGATGCCCGCTCTGACCGCGTCCATATTGGCCTCCGGAAACTCAACGATACCAGCGCTGTTGGAACAGTGTTTTATGGGAAAAGAATAGTGCAGCTGCATCTGTATTCTCTCTGTAAAATCCGTAAACAGTGCAAGCTGCCTTCTGGTCGTGGTCTTATCGCTTTCATCCGACCGGGCAAAGTGGGTATACACCCCCTCGGGCACCAGACCTTCCGTATGCAGTATCTTCTCCACGAACCGCAGGCCGCTCTCATCCGGCATAACGCCGATCCTTGACATCCCCGTCTCCAGCTTGACATGCACCCTGACACTCTTTTTCATCCTGCGCGCACAGGCTGCCAGCTCCTCTATGCTGTCTTCCCGGAAGACGGTCAGCTGTATGTCATTGCAGATCAGTTCCTCATAATGGTAGGGATATGCATAGCCCAGCAGCAGTATCTGCTTTTTCAGCCCTGTACGCCGCAGGATGAACGCCTCCTCCGCGGTAGCCACGGCATACCCCCACACATAGTCAAGCCGTTCCAGCTCCCGGGCGATCTGCACCGCGCCGTGACCGTAGGCGTCCGTCTTGATCACACCGATCATCTTCGTACCGGGCGACAGGTTCTGCCGCATCTGCTCCATATTATAGGCAACGGCGTCCAGATCGACCATCGCACATACACGTTGATATTCCGCTAACATATTGTCACCTCCGTATTTCCTGCTGCGGCCCTGCCATGCAGCCGCACCGCCTCCGCGATACAGTCAAGCAGATCAGTGGCCGTCATGGCAGTTTCCGTCTTAAGCGCCGCCGCCAGATCGCCGGCGCATCCGTGAAGGTACACCCCTGTCACTGCGGCCTCCATCCCTGCCATGCCCTGGGCCAGCAGGCCGGTGATCATCCCCGCCAGCACATCCCCGGAGCCTGCCGTCGCCATACCGCAGTTGCCCGTCGTGTTCAGATACCGGTGCCCGCCGCCCGGCTGCACCACCACCGTTCTCGCATCCTTACACACTACCACACAGTGAAGCCTCTCGGCAAGTTCTCCCGGATGCCGCAGCAGTCCTTCCTTTGCCTCCCTGACCGTACCGCCGAAGATTCCTGCAAACTCGCCCGGATGGGGTGTGAGAATGATCGTCCGCTCCGGTCCTTCTCTGTCTGCCATGGCGCTCTGCAGCTTCCCGTTGCCGGCCAGAAGATTAATCCCGTCCGCGTCAATGACAAGCGGCAGGGCACTCTTCAACAGGGCAAACCGCAGCAGTTCATGTGCCCGTTCTCCGGTGCCGATCCCCGGCCCGATCAGGATACAGTCCGCCCATCTCTCCGCCTCTTCCAGCTCTGCCAAAAAACCGGCTTCCGCCTCCCCTTCCCGGGGATAAGTCAGAAGCATCGCCTCCGGTACAAACTGCTGCAGCGCCGTCCGGTTCTCTCTGGCGGTAACCACTTTGACCATCCCAGCCCCGGCGCGGAAGGTACTCTTTGCCGCCATCATGGCAGCGCCCCCGATCTTCTCACTCCCCGCAATGAGCAGCGCCTTGCCGAAGGTGCCCTTGTTGCCGTCCGCCGGCCGTACCGGCAAAAGCCCCTTTTCCTCCCGGCCGTAAGTATACCAGCACGGCTCTCTGTGCAGGAAGCTGCGTTCGTCGATTCCCATCTGCCGGCAGACAAGGGTCCCGCAGCAGGCCGCACCCGGATACAGCAGCTGCCCCACCTTGCGAAAGCCGTAAGTCACCGTCAGATCCGCCTCCACGGCACACCCCAGCACCCGGCCCGTGTCCGCATCAATGCCGGAGGGGATATCCACACTGCACACGAATGCACTGCTGCGGTTGATCCACGCCACGGCCTCCCGCCAGATTCCCGCCACGTCCCTGGATAATCCGACCCCGAAAAGAGCATCCACTACTATATCATATTCACCATCCTGCATCGTGCTAAAAATATGCGCGCCATACCTTTCCAGAACCGTGATCTGCCTTCCCGTCTCCTCCGTACAGCGCCCGCCATCCCCAGGCATCACGAACGTCACCTCATACCCGGCCAGAAGCAGAAGACGCCCCACGGCCAGAC
>VSOD01000343.1 GCA_009774655.1 Lachnospiraceae bacterium | reverse complement strand
TGCAAATTTGTTACTATTTTTTAGAATTTGCAGCTTTATTGTGCATATTGTTTTTTAACTGTCATATTTATGGCTATTTATCGAATACTAAAGTTTACAAACATTAAGTTAACACTTCCGTTTCAGCAAGTCAACAGTGTAAATCTCATTTTTCAGCAAAAGATAGTGCGTTTTTTATCAAAACGCACTAAAATTTAGAGATATGTGTATGCTCTATTTTTGATTAATACTGGTCAATATTAACATTTGTAAACTCATTTATTGTTTTTTTCTTTATACTGTGGTATACTGTTATCGTAAACGACATAACAAATTTCTGTTTCCGTCTCTTGCAGTAGCCATATACGGTAGCTCCAGCAAGGCCGAAAACGAAATTTCTAATGTCGTTAACTATAGATAATAGTTCAGATTTCCCGCCATGCAGCAGGAGCGACTGGACCAGTATTGTGAAAGTACAGTGAAAGTACCATGTACGACGTGCGCGGTCATACCCGCTAATCTGACAGGCCACGAATAATCAACCGCAACGCAGGAGTTTTCTTATGGAAAAAGTAACGATGAAAGATATCGCTGACGCCCTCAACATATCGAGAGTTACCGTCAGCAAAGCATTTAACAACCAGGCCGGCGTATCGGACGCTCTTCGTGAGACGATCTTCGACAAAGCACGGGAACTGGGTTATACGAAACTGCCCTACCAGGCACAGACAGGCAGCCAGGCGCCGGCTGCGCAGGAAGAACGGACCGTGGCTCTGGTGGTGTCAAGGCCGGAGTCTTCTTTTTTCTGGACCGGCATCATACACCGTATGGCACAGGAGCTTTCCGAATATAATATCAATCTGATGTATGTCTATGTGCCTTCCACTTTTACCAGGGACTTCGTGCTGCCGTCCGTCCTCTTTGGCAGTACTCTGTCCGGCATCGCCGTGGTAAACGTATACGATCCCGTCATATTGGGGATGGTCAACGACCTTCCTCTGCCGAAGGTCTTTCTGGACACCATTCCGACCCTGACGGACCGGAAGCTGAACGGCGATCTGCTGCTGATCGAAGGCTACCGCACCGAGGCCGAGATCACCGAATCTCTGATCCTGGACGGCCATAAGGAGATCGGCTTCATCGGCGACATCAACTATGCGCAGACCAACAAAGAACGGTATCTGGGTTACCGCGAAAGCATGGACAGATATAAGCTGCCCATCCGCCCGGAATACTGCTGCATCGACAGCATGGGCGTCTTTTCTTATGAGAAGGAGATCTATGCCTATCTGGACGGCCTCTCGCAGTGGCCCACCTCCTTTGTGTGCGTCAGCGATTATGTGGCCCACTTTGTACAGCAGTATCTGAGCGATCATCAGCAGAAGCTGCCGCACCCTGTCGTGCTGACCGGCTTCGACAACACCGACGAGTACACCAATGTCTCCGGCCGCATCACCACCGCCAACGTTCCCACCGGGCTTCTCGGCAAACGCATGGCCCTGCAGCTGCTGTTTCGGACCAACCATCCTGACGCGCCCGACGAGCTGACTTTTATTAAGCCTTCTATTATAAAGTAGGGGCTGGACGTATCTTATCTTTACAGGTAACGAATCGTTAACGACAGACCGGACTATAATCGAGTAGGAGGTAGGCGATTATTTCGCCTACCGACTTCTCACACCATATTGCGTGTCCAGATTGATACAATTTTTGCGTGGGTGCAATCGTTTTCACATTTACCGCAAACGCCCTGAAATCAACACTTTTCAAAATGGCAGATGCACCCAAGCATAGGCGGTTATCGTTTTATTGTTGAAATTGCCGCACTTTCGATATTTCATAGTGTAAAATTTAACGATAACCCATTTTTCAAAGGTGCTATCGTTATTTTTTGCACCCAATGTTTCTGCTCTCCTGATTGTGGTACAACAAACCTTGCAGCAATTTTTCACCATTAATTGGAATGAGCTTATCTTCTTTGATCAAAGCTCCTCCTAAAATATCAGAAAGAGCTATTGTCTGCCACTCTTCAAGCAGTCCCGGATTATGCTCCAAAATATTATTTATTTTTTCAATAACCACCGGCGCACTGATTTTATCAATCATAGACCTTCCATCAGTAATGTTTTCATCTGAATCGATCACCTTTGCATGAGCTACTTTATTTAATTTCTTTACGGCAAGCACATATAAGATAAATGCATCCAATAATTCTTTCTGTGCTTCTTCGCTGGTCATATTCGCTGAATATTGCTCATAAGCAATATCAAACTCATCTGGCATTATTATTGTGTTTATCCTCGATGCAGCTACAGAAGTTGATTTTTTTACTCTCTCTTCTTGAAGAATGCTTTCCGCCTTTGTCATAGGCTTTCTTACCTTTTCCGTTACTTTTTTCATTTCATCCCGCCGCTTTGCTTCTTTTTTTTGCCGCCTATTATATAGCCAATTATCAAATCCCTCCAATAAACAGTCGGAAGCATAATCCATAAGTTTTGTAAAAGCAATTTCAAAACCATCAACAAAAATCTGTCCAACAGGAGACAAATCCTCGTAACGTACAGGCCCCGACAATCTGCGCTCTGCTTCCTCATCAAGAATTTCCGGATCATATGCGACACCAGAGTATGTACCATCTCCTCGATGCCTACCACCAGAACCAACTTTATCACCTGTTATATCGTTACCGTTCTTATCCTTGCGGGGAACTTTGTAAATTGCTAAATCATAATCTCTTTTTTCTGGCACGTTTCATCCTCCCCTGACTTTTATATTTTTTGGACCATGCAAACTCCTATCATCAAACATTTTTGCAACAGAATTATACCTCAATTCTTTACAAATTTCCATACACAGTAACATCCTATTTCCACGCACAGAAAAAGCGGACGGAGACATCTGGCACAAACCCGATGCCCCGGCCGCTTCCGGCTTTAAATCTCCGTGCTGACTTCCACTCCGTTGCGGAAAGTGAAAACCATCCTACCATCCGGATAGACCGTTGCGTAATCCACAAGCCTGTGGAACAGCTTCTCGTTGAAATCCACCGGCAGCTCCACCGTCTCGCTAAGCCCCGCAAGGAAGCCGTTGAAAATGTCATACTGGATTCCCTTCCTCTCCCGCTCTTTTTTCAGGCTGTCCATCCGGCTCTCCAAAGCGGCGTACCGGCTGGCATACCCGTCATACTTTTTGCGGTAGTCGTGCTGGTCAAGTTTCCGCGTGGCATTCTCATCGACCAGCTTCTGGATCAGCCCCGCAGTCACCTCCATCTCGCTGCTGACCGCTTCCATCTCCGTGTCGATGGAGCCGCAGTCCGCCAGGGTTTCCATGACCGCCCTGCAGTCACCGATGATTTCCTTCCGGTTTTCCATCAGGATGCCGAGCGCCTCCAGGAACAGCTCCTTTATCCTCTGCTCGTACAGATGGGACGTGGCGCACTTGCTCTCACCCTTGAATTTGGCGTTGCACTGCCATATCGTCCGCTTGTACTTGCTGTTGGAATGCCAGACCTTGGAGCCGAAGTATTCGCCGCAGTCGCCGCATTTCAGCTTTGCCGAGAACGGGCTGCAGCAGTTATGGCTCCGCCCCGTGTTCTTCCTCCGCTGCATCTCCATCTGTACGAGCTGATATAGGGCATCATGGAGGAAATGCTCGTTCCCGTTTCGGAAATCGTGCCTGTGATATCCACCTCGAATGTAAAAATGCCCACGGTATCCAGCCGGTCGCCGTAATCCCGGAGCGCCTGGTACATCCGGCTGTTCCCCATAAACGACCACACCATGCACCGCTTCCCTTGCAAATAATCCCTCATAAACAGCCACCTCCTTAAAAACAGGCATCAAAAAAGCGCCTGAAATTCAGACGCTTCTCTGATGAACATTTTTCTTTTAATTATTATTTTTTTCTATTTGAGTTTCATCAATTGGTATATACTTGTCGCTAATATAATCAGAATATAATGTATGTATATCTTTCTCTGAATACTGCCCATTAAGATATTTCTCCTCAATCTCCATGGCAAATAACAAGTTTTCACAATGAGAGTTCATCATTTTTACATAAGTGATTACATTTTCATTTTTAGAATCTGATTTCATTAAACGATCATATACATCATTAAGGATTCTCAAATCATTTAATATCCTAGCATACCCCTCTGCTGATAAAGTAACCATAACAATATCATTGTCCATCAAATTTTCTAAAACACCAGTATAATTGTTAATATTATAATATACTTCTTCTGCTTCCATTGAACCTGCATCATATTGTTCTAAAAAAAAT
This sequence comes from Lachnospiraceae bacterium, assembly GCA_009774655.1. GTDB lineage: Bacteria > Bacillota > Clostridia > Lachnospirales > Lachnospiraceae > UBA3282. The sequence goes on along the minus strand of VSOD01000343.1, from coordinate 412 downwards.
TGGGTTTGTGCATATTCTGTACTAATTTCAGAACTTGCAATATTAAATAGCTTTATCACTTTTTCTTTTTCATCTAAATTCTCTGAATAATTAGTAACATATAAGGCTATAAATGCACCAATAAATATTATTAATAATTCTTTCGCCAAATCCAATATCTCTATATTTTTAATGAATTCCAATATTTTTTCCCACTTCAATTCGAACCTTCCTACTGTGTTCTTGTGAAGTAAAAATTGTATTATCAATAACAAAATTATACTTAATACAGTTGCTACAATCATTTTTACTTACCCTTTCAGTCTTTCACAATTTATAATTAAAACATTATAAATTACTTGAGAGTAAAAAGTTCTATCATAAAAAATAACTCTTCCATATGGATTTATGGTATCTTTAAGTTAGCACACTT
>VSOD01000342.1 GCA_009774655.1 Lachnospiraceae bacterium | reverse complement strand
TTGTGCCCGGGCAAAAGAAGATGCCTGACAATCACGCCCCTTTGCATCATACCATTCTCATCAAAGACCGGCTCTCCACTGTGTCTGCCATCTCGCCAAGCGCCCCCTTTGCCACCTCCGGATAGTCAGGAGCCGCCGAATATCCGGCCGCCATTGTAGACCACCGGCAGCGCAAGCCCGCTGTCCCTCTGCCCTGTGTGCCAGACACTCTCTCGGACACAGATTACAGGGGCTGATGCTCAACCCTTTCCACTGCATAGATAATCCGCTCCTTTGGTATGGAAATCCCATTGCGCCAACACTTCTTTTGCCCTCCAGACATCCTTTTCACCCATCCAGCACACAACTAATTTGCAATCAACTACCGCATCCAGCCATAGCCTTCAGATCAATCCAAGTCTGCAAAATTCATGATAAATACCGTCCTTCCAGACCTCCTCACAGACAGTATCCGCCATATCCTTCAAAGTCTGGCAGGCATTCCCCATCGCAACACTTATGCCCGCCGCCTGCATCATCTCCAGATCATTCATGCTGTCTCCGAAAGCTATCGTATCCTGCAGTCCGGCATCGTAGTACCGGCACACAAGTTCCATGCCCCTGCCTTTGTCGATTCCTCTCGGGATAATCTCCCCGTTAAAGCAGGCCGTACTGTTTCCATAGGAATGTACCGCATAGACGAACCGGTCTTCCAGATAAGCTTTTGTTTTCTCGATAGAAGCCATATCCCTGCTGGTAAAACATATTTTATACGCTCCCTGACGCGGATATTCCTGATAAGAATGTATGGGAATCCCCGCCTCGATCTCTTTCTGCATCCGGATCAACTCGGAGTTGCTCCGATCCGGCTTCACTGCTTTCAGTAGTGCTTCCATCTGAGGATCCGTATAAATCCCCTCTGCTGTCTCTATCCTGCAGTACATCCCCTGTGCATGGAACACGGAAAGGCATTCCTGGATAATCTCCTCTGCCAGGACGCTGTCAAAAAGCACCCTGCCCTCCACTTCCACATGGCTGCCAGCGCTGGCAATAACGCCGTCAAACCCTACATCCAGAATATCCCTGCCAATGATCGGCATATTCCTTCCCGTGCACAGAAGTATCTTATGCCCCTTTGCCCGCGCACTGCGCACCGCCTCCACGGTACGCTCAGAGGGCGCGGTCAATCCGGAAATTAGTGTGCCGTCGATATCCAAAAAAACGATTTTTTTATCCATGCCGTTTTCTCACTCCTAATACACTGAATACTTTGTAAAGCACAGCGTTCCTATGCATCTATTCTTGAAACGCTGTCTTACTGTCTGATATAGATTTCCCGTAGATAACAGTCCCCAGACTGCAGCTCTTTATTACTTCATTCTATAACTTTTATCCCCTGCGCACAACTACTGTCCTTGTATTGGGCGTCATTTCACCGGGTGCAGACACCTCCAGCTTCTTTTCGTTCGGGAGATCCGTAAAAATCATAGGGATTACCGTATCATATCCGGCCTTTTCAATCTGCTCTTTGTCAAACTCGATCAGAAGCTGTCCCTTTTTCACCGTATCACCGTCCTTCACATGGGCCGTAAAATATTTACCCTGCAGATTCACCGTATCGACCCCAATATGAATGAGAATTTCCGTACCGCAGCTGCTGGCAAAGCACACTGCATGCTTCGTATCGAAGATGCTCATGATCGTGCCGTCCGCCGGTGCGTATACCTTACCTTCTGCCGGCAGCACCGCCACACCGTCACCCAGAACCTTATTGGCAAATGTCTTGTCCTTCACATCCTCCATCGCGATCAGCTGTCCGCTTGCATACCCGAAGAAAACTTCTTCCGCCGGCATCTCTGTCTCCAACGTCGGTCCCGACTGCGCGGAGGCATTCGTGGAATTTCCCTGCACACCTGCTGCCGTATCCCGTCCGTCCTGCACCGCATTCGTCGCACCGGCAGGAACCGTTTCCGCCGTAGTCTTATCCATAAACTTCCCAAGAATCAATGTCATAATAAAACCTCCGGCGATGGCCACCGCATGCGCAATGATATAATTCACGTACCCGTTCCCTGCCGGATCTGCCAGTGCAATACCCGGAAGAACCGTTGTTCCGAAACCAACTGCCGCCAGGTTCGTAAGATAAACGACCACGCCACCCAGTGCACCACCGATACATCCGCCTATGATCGGAAAGCGATATCTTAAGTTAATACCGAACAACGCCGGCTCCGTGATACCAAACAGTACGGAAATGAAACTGGGAATACAAAGCTCTCTCGTCTTCACATTCCTTCTGTGCATCAGCAGATATCCCAGCACCGCACCGCCCTGCGCGATAATGGCCACGGACATCAGCGGATTCAAGAAGTTTCTGCCCGTGTCTGCCAGAAGCTGCGCTTCAATTGCTCCAAAAATATGATGCAGACCCGTAATGACAACCAACTGCTGCAGGCCCGAGAAGACCGCATAACCGACCACGCCCAGATTCTGCGTCATCCAAACCAGCGCATTGGTAATGCCTGATGAAAGTCCGCGTCCCACCGGACCGATCACGGTAAACAGCAGCAGAGCACCCACCAGCGTAGTCAGCAGCGGCGATATCAACAGGCGGATGACCTCCGGCACCTTTTTTTCGAAAAAGATATCCAGCTTTGCCGTCACAAATCCCATCAACAGCGCCACGATAATGCCACCCTGAAAGCCTACCAGTTCCACACCCACGCCAAAGATATGGAGCGTCGTAACTTCCACTGTTCCCTGCGCCGCCGAGTAAGCATTGGCCAGACTGTCACTTAACATGATACATCCGATCACGATTCCCAGAATCGGCCTGCCGCCGAAACGCTTACAGGCACTGTAGGCAACCGCCAGCGGCAGGAATCCAAAGATTGCACCGGAAGATATATTGATCAGCCTGTTGATACCGTAAAGCGTATCATTTGCTTTCACAAAATCCAGATTGCCCAGTACCCCGGAAAGACCGGTCAGCAGCGCCGCCGCCAGAATACCCGGCATGATATCTACAAAAACGTCCGACAGCGCCTTGATGATCCTTTGCAGAGGATTCATCTTCTGATTCGCCACTGTCTTTAAGTCGCTCAAACTCATGTTTATCATATTGTTATGTTCTGCGAACACTTCATACACATCATTGACCAAACCGGCACCGAAGATGATCTGCACCTGATCCCCCGCCACGAACACGCCTTTTGCCAGATCCACATCCTCGATTGCTTTCAAATCTGCAATATCATTGTCCTTCAGAACAATCCTCAAACGTGTCGCACAATGAGCCACGCCCTGAATATTATCTTTTCCGCCGACCAGTCTGGTAAGTTCTATGGATATTTTTTCATACCGCTGACGCTTATTCGCATCCATTTCCTGCTCCTCCTTTATTCACATTAGCTACTGCGATTCTGCTTTGTAAAATCTCATAGTGTCGGTTTTCTGCGGCCACAGAAAAGTTATGTTTGTATCTATCATTATAATCTGCTAAGATTATATGTATATGGAGATATGTGACTTTGACATTAAAGATTATGACATTTTCCCGAACTTCCCGCAGAGGAAATCATAAACCCCGGAGACTTTACGACAATGCTGGATTATATTTTTTCCAATGATTTCTATAAAAATATAGACGCCATGATCTACACCTGCGGCTATGAGAGCTGCGCTCCAGGCCACAGCTACGGCCCTATCATGCGCAATGGCTACTTAATCCATTATGTTCTGAATGGCATGGGAATTTACAAGGCGCGCGGAAAGATCTTCCGCCTGCGTGAAGGAGACGCTTTCCTGATCTGCCCGCACGAGCTGATCTACTATGAAGCGGACCTGCATACACCGTGGACCTACACATGGATCGGTATGCAGGGAATTAAAATAAAAGGATACCTGGAGCGGACTTCCCTCCCGGATGATCTGGTCGTCCATTTCGGGCACGACGACCAGCTGCGTCTCTGCCATGAGAAAATGTCCGAAGCCGACAGGCTGACACAGAACCGCGATCTGATGATGAACGGCATTCTGTATGAATATCTTTTCCTTCTGACACAGAAGTTTCCCAACAGTCGGGCCGTCGTCTACGAGAAGAAAGCCAGCCATGCGGAGGATGCACTGAAATATATCGAAGACCATTACTGCGACCCGATCACGATTCAGGAGATTTCCGACCATCTGGGCATCAACCGCTCCTATCTGCACCGTGTCTTCAAAACCTTTACCGGTGTCTCCATACAGAGTTACCTGTTAGATTATCGCATCAGGCAGGCCTGTATCCTGCTGAAAAGCACAGACCTGTCTGTCCGCGTGATCGCACATTCGGTGAGTTTTATCGATCCGTTATATTTTTCACGGATCTTTCGGCAGAAGATGGGGGTTAGTCCAAGCGAGTACCGGAGGAATGCATAAGTGATTGACAGATCACGATGACACCCATACGGACAAACATCCGTCCTCTGCCCTGCACCGTTTTACGATATCCGCCGGAAGTCAGGTATGCTGACATACGCCGCGCTGGTGCAGGGTATCGCGGCGGGCAGCGACCTGATGGGGGCCATCTGGACCTGCGTGGGTACACGGTGCTGCTGTGCTTCGTCCTCTTCAATCCCGGGAGCCTCTCAAAATCCATATGGGGTGCTCACTAAAATACTGCTGTAAAATATGCTGTTGAATTTTACAGCAAATCAGGGTATACTAAGGGCAGGAAAGGAGAATGTGATTATGCCGAATATCAAACC
>VSOD01000341.1 GCA_009774655.1 Lachnospiraceae bacterium | reverse complement strand
GAACATATCATACATCATGTTCTTTTCCGCATAACGGTAACCGTGGGTATCATCCAGCCCAATCGGGATCATTTTCTGCAAAACCGCATCCGAATCAGCATCTGGCCGGTATTGCACCAAAAGCACATTTACATCTTTCGTAAGACTGTGAACCACCGCATCCGGAACAATCAGCGACCCCCGGTCATTGTTCCCCACAGAGGTCATAAAGTAGGTTTCCTCTAAAACCGTATCCGATGCCCTTTGCAAAGGAATTCCTGCCAGCACTAAATCCGCATGGCTTTCCAATGCTTTTTCCACATACTGAAAAGTTCCCTTGTAATTACAGTTCAGCAGATATTGATTTTCTGTCAATGCCACAGGTTCTTTTCCCTGCATTGCCAGGGCACGGTTAAAATCCGAAACAGCAAGTACAGAAACACCGCTGTCTGAAATTCCTTCATCAATGGGCCACAGTTCCACATTCTGACCTTCAAACAAACTGCCATAAGTAAAATCTGCTTCATAAATGCTGATCTGCTCCATATTCTCCGCATAGCCGGATAAGTCGGCATCTTTGGATGCGAGATATTCCAAAATGCTGCTGTCGCCGTCCATGCTGACATTTGACAGCACATTCAAGTCATAGGGTGTGGCAGACCCGGACAGTTCATTCATGGCAAGCGCGGTGCTTACGCCAACCGATACAGCACAGATCGTCACTGTGAGCAATCCGCAGACAATCGTCATGATAAAATAATTCGTGCGGATTTTACTGCCAATCTGACGGACGAGGAATGTGTTCAGCCCCCTCAAATAAACGTTACTATTTGCCCGGAGTACCTGTACAAGCACAGTAGACAGGGAATAGAAAAAGAGGAATGTCCCTGCCACAAGCAGGATGCCCGCCACCTGAAAAGACCGGTTCTCCCGTGAGGGTAAAATACCGTTTCTGTAGAACATCACCCCGGAAGACAGGATGCAGGCCAGGGAAACCAAAAACAGCAGCACAGGCAAAAGGCGGCTCCGATTTTGTGATGTTTCATTTTTCCTGCCGGCTGTCAAAAGGTCAATCAATTGTACGCTGGAGACAGACCATATATTAAAGGTCATAACAAGCAGGAAAATAACCGCAAAACACAGGGCAGTCTTCTGAAAAGCTCCCATTGAAAAAACAAGCTGGAACTTTGACAGTTCAATAGCAAACAGTTTTAAAGCGACTAATGATATTCCCTGCGATAACGCAACGCCAAGGCATAGGCCTGTCACAAGCGCAATCACCCCAACGCAAAACGTTTCCCCTGCAAATATCCTGGAAATGCGGCCCTTTTTCATGCCAAGAACCATATAGAGGCCCAGTTCTTTTTTCCTCCGCTTCAGTAAAAATTGGTTCGCATAAATAATCAGGAACGCAAGGACAACGGCAATCAGCACTGTCAGTGTAGAAAGCAGGATGCCAAGCTGGTCATACAAAAGCGTCTTTGTCATACCCATTTCTGAAAAAGCCGGCTGGTCTGAAATGGAATTAAATGCGTAAAAGACACTTACCGAAATCATAAGGGTCAAAAAGTAAATCAGGTAATCCCGGATATTCTTCCTCACATTTTTTATAATCAGTTTACAAGAGGTCATTCTGCTCACCTCCCAAAACGGAAACCACCTCCAGAATCTTTGCAAAAAAGTCTTTCCGGCTGTCAGCGCCACGATTCAGCTCGTTAAAGATTTTCCCATCCTTGATAAAAAGGATGCGGTGGCAGTAGCTTGCAGAAAAGGCATCATGCGTTACCATGAGGATCGTAGCATCAAGGCGTTCATTCAGTTCTGTCAGCATGGTCAGCAGCATCCGGGAGGAATTGGAATCCAAAGCGCCGGTCGGTTCATCGGCCATGACCATTGCAGGGTCTGTCACCATTGCCCTTGCCGCCGCCACACGCTGCTGCTGTCCTCCCGACATCTGGTAGGGGTACTTGTCCAGTACCTCGCAAATTCCAAGAGCCTCTGAAATCTGCAGCACTTTCCTTTGAATCTCTGCCGGCTTTACCCCTGCGATAGATAACGAGAGGGAGATATTTTCATAAGCGTTCAGCGTGTCCAGAAGGTTAAAGTCCTGAAAAATGAATCCCAGCTTCTTTCCACGAAAATCTGCAAGCTGTGAACCGTGCAGGGCGGTGATGTCTTTCCCGTCTACAAAAATATGCCCGCTTGTCACCATATCGATTGTGGAGATACAGTTGAGAAGCGTTGTCTTTCCGGAACCGGAAGCCCCCATAATGCCCAAAAACTCGCCTTTGCAGACCTGAAAGGAAATATGGTCTACGGCTTTTGTCAGGCTGCCCTTGTTGCCATAATACTTTTGGATATCATCTACTTGTAAGATTGCATCGTTCATCGTATGTTTGTCTCCTTTCCAAAAGGGTAATCCCTATTGCAACCCTAATCTACCATACTGCCTTGAAACCTGCCATTATTTTAGATTACATTTTCATTACCAAAATGTAAGGAAACAACAGATGCCAGGCTTCACCAGACATCTGTATGTTAAGCAAAAAGGCGGGTCATAATCCCGCCTCCTGCAAGTAACTTTCCTGCGGGAAAGACAAAACGACTGTCGTCCCCTGTCCCAGATCACTTTGAATGGTAATTTCCATGTTCATTTTATTGCAGAGCTCTTTGCAAAGGTACAGACCGATTCCCGTAGATTTGGAATACTTTCGGCCGTTATCCCCGGTAAAGCCTTTATCAAAAACACGGGGTAGGTCTGAAGAGGAAATGCCAATCCCATTGTCCGAAATGAGTAGCCGGACAGCATTCTGTTCTGTGTATGCCAAAAATGAGACTTGTAAATTCTCAGCATGGTATTTAATCGAATTTGATATGATCTGGCCAATGACAAAAGCGCAGCTTTTCGTATCTGCACAGACAGGAACGTCCAGCCCGTTAAAAACAGGCCTGCCTCCCGCCTGGATCAGCGGCTTTGAGTAAGTCTTCAGGGCAGAATTTACAAGTGCCTGCAAGGTCGTTCTTTCCACCTTTAAGTCCTTTTCCACTGCCGCAGAGCGGGCATAATATAATACCTGTTCCACAAAACCGTCTATCCTGCGCAGTTCATCGTCAATCCGCAGGGTGGCCGGGTTTTTATTGTTCTCCACGATCAGGCGGGCTGCAGCGATCGGCGTCTTGATCTCATGTACCCATGAATCAAGGTATTCACGGTACTCCTGGCTGTCCTGCTTGGCATCTGCCACCCAGTCATTTTGGTACTTGTTACAGCGCCGCAGTATCTCATCCAATATCTGCCCATCTAAAAAACCGGGCTGTACAAGGATTTCCCCAATCAAAGTTTTTTCCTCTAGCCGCTCCAAGATTTCCCATAACTGATTATAAAACTTGCGCCTACGTAAGTAATCATACAGAAAAGCGCATAAAAACGCCATAAACAAAATGCCCTCCACAAAGAAGATAAAAACGACTGGTATTTCAATCAGCCAGAGTAACCCAAAAACAAGCAGCCCTGACACTATCAGACAAATAAAAGAAAAAATATGGTCTGCCGCATAATCTTTCACTTTCATACAAGATACCCCAATCCACGCTTTGTTTCCAGATAATCGGGAAGCCCGATTTCTGCCAGCGTTTTCCGTAAGCGGACGATATTTACATTAAGGGTATTTTCATCAATGAATTCTTCGCTCTGCCAAAGGTCGTCAATAATGGCATCCCTTGGAATGATGTTCCCTTTGTTTACCATCAGCAGCCGCAAAATCCCCATTTCGTTTTTGGTAAGTTTCTTATTCTGGCCGTTATAACTGATTTCTGCCTTTAGTAAATTCAAGGTCAGCCCCTTATGGGTAAGCACCACACTGTCCTGTGCTTCACTGGCTCTTGAAAGAAGTTTTTGTATTCGTGCCAGCAACACTTGTGCATTATATGGCTTGGATACAAAATCATCCGCACCGATGTTCAGGCTCATCAGTTCGTCAAAGTCGGTGTTCCTACTGGTAAGCACAATAATCGGAACGCTTGAGCTTTGCCGGATTTCCCGGCATACCTGAAAGCCGTCCTGATAGGGCAGATTGATGTCCAGCAGAATCAGGTCTGCCCCGGAAGCAAGCGCAAGCTGTGCTAAGCCATGAAAATCGTCACTGCTCTCACATTGAAAGCCATATTTTTCAAGAAACTGTGTTAACTCTTGCCGAATAGGAACTTCATCCTCGATGATAAATAATTTCATTTTTTCTTTTTCCTTCCCTGCTTTGTTCTGCCATCAATGCACTTCTCTTTCTCTTTACAATTCTAACCTTATTACCCCATCTCCCTGAACGTGCCAGCCATTCCTCCCACAAGGCTCCACTGGCGCTGCATATAGGATTTCAGATTTTCCGTGCTTTGCCGATATGCCTCCCGGACTGTTTTCTATCACTGCAATGATTCCTATACTGTATCGTCCTTGATTGCTTCTACAATGACATCATCCCTGATTTTCTTAGAAGCCAGCATATAAATCCCATTGATCACAAGCAGCACCATGACAATGTACATCAACAGCACCCACACCGGGAAAGCGCACAGGAACTCCACTATAGACACGCCCATCATATAGCACTGTGCCGCACATATAATGATAAGCATCGGAAGCCCGATCAGTATCGGCCGGACTGACAGCAGAAATCCTTCCATCCCAAGCAGCCGCCGGATTCCCTTTTCATCCACACCTACCGAGCGGAGCATGGCAAATTCCTTCCTCCTCTGGCCTAAGCTGTTCAGGATTGCCGAAAGCACCGAGGAAATGCCCACAATCCCGAAC
>VSOD01000340.1 GCA_009774655.1 Lachnospiraceae bacterium | reverse complement strand
TTGCGTCCAGTACGGCGTAGCTGTTCGTATATCCCAGCCATGCCATTTCCTCTATGTATTTATTGAAATTTGTTACCATGTGCCGCGATAATACGTTTTTGACGTTTTCCCATATTACAACGCGCGGCTTCCATACTCCCATTTGCTCTATAATGTGAATTGTTTCCCACATAAGGCTTGAACGTGTCCCGCTCCCTTTGTCTGCGCCCTTTCCCCTGTTTATCCTGCCGCCTGCTGCCGTCGCTTTCCCTTGATGTCCCGCGATTGAAAAATCTTGGCACGGGCTGCCGTGTATTAAAATATCCGGCTTCAAATTCCAGCCTACGACCGACTGCGTTTTGTTCTGCAATTCATTTTTAAAGATTGCATTGTATGATCTGACCGCCTTTTCGTCGATCTCTACATAATCAATGCTTTTTACGGGTATTCCTATATTTCGCAAGGCGCAGCGCGGCGATCCGATCCCGCCGAATAATTCAAGTATTTTTACCATGTCGGGAATACCCCCCCCCGAAAAGTCCAGCGTCTCTTTTCATTTTTTCAGTGTCCTTTCGTGTCGTCTGTGTCCTCATTCTATCTAGGCGGCGATCTTGCTTTCATGCTGTGCCACCCCGCTTTCCGGCGTGTGCATTGTGTTGTGGCTTTTCACATTAAAAAGCTACTGAAAACCTGTTGACCGTCTGCGCGCTCTCTAGCATGGCGCGTCCGCTGCCATTTTTCCACAATGCCCTGTACTCCGGCTGTTGGCTTGCCTTCATCAGCCGCAAGGTTGCCGACCTTGCAGGACGGGGACTGCTGCCCCGTTTCGGTTCTTTTCAGCCTTAAAATAAAAATCCTTTGTCTACAAGAAATTTGATCCAGTCGCAGCCGCAAACGTCGTCTTGCTTTATATACTCATAAAATTCTTCTTTGCTGTTTACGCCATCTGCCTGCATGAAGCGTCTTGCCGTTTCTATGTGCTTTGTTTGAAATACATACTCCGCATAAAATGTCTTTTCCATTGTTCCGTAGTCATTGCTGCTTTTCGGTGTCCGCATTTCAACCTTTATCACTTTTCTTCTGTTCTTTGCTGATATTCCTTTTTGAATAACCACCGCTTCACTGAATAACCAGCCATTCCAACCTCGCCGCATTGGTGCAAATTGTGTACGCGGTACTTCTACCAAATCCCCCGCTTTTACTTTTTCAAAGTCCACCGTTTTCATTTGCTGCCCCCTCCGCTTTCAGCTTCAGCCACCATTCTGGATTGTTCCGGTATTTCTCATTCGGGCAGTTGTCGCAGCTTTCCGTTTTGCACTCCCCGCAGAATGTCTTCTGAAAAGCTGTGTCCCACGGCGCGTCTAAAACCGGAAGGCTTTTCAGAAATGCGCCCAGCGTTTCGGGGCTTGCTGTCAGTTCGTCGTATATCCTCATTTTGTCCCCCTTATCCGATCGCCCGCTGTGCCGTGTTTGCGCTGTATCTCACACTATTCGCAACAATGATCTTTCCCCGCTCCAATTCCCTATAAATAGTTGCGATATGAACGCCGACTGCTGCCGCTATTTCCTTTTCATTCATTCCGCTGTTAAACATTGCTTCGATCTGCTGCCTGTCCGCAAATACAATCCTTTTATACCTTCTTGCCACTTTCTTCGCCCCTTTCTTATGGGGCGGCTACTGCCGCCCGCCCTTTAGTCCATTATCTTGATTTCATACTTTCCGCTTCCGTTGTCTCTCTCCATGATTATTGCTAAATCGTCCCCGTGGTAAATATCCGGTATTCTGCAATCTTTCAGAATTGTTACGCCCTGTATTCTATCCCAGCCAGCGGCTTTCTTTGTCTGATTTAATGCTTTCATTGCCGCGTTATAACAATCTCTGTTTTCCTGCGAATAAATAAGTATTGCGTAGTCTTTCTTTTTGATCCAGTTCTCCATTTCCTTTCCCTCGCTTTCTGTGAAAAAAATAATGCGTATGAGTTCCGAAAAACTCATACGCACTTTACATTTTTACATATATTCTCATATAAAAAATTAAATGCGATAGAGTTTGTTTAACTCTTTTCGCATTTAATTTTAAAACTTAGCTATTTTCATTATCTATCATTCGATAACCGATCCCGATCTCTGTAAAAATATACTGCGGATCTGCCGGATTCAGTTCCATCTTGCGGCGGATATTGGCCATATTGACGCGCAGGATGCGATTGTTGCTGTCCGCAAAGGGGCCCCAGACATGGGTGATCAACGTATCATAGGTGATGACTTTACCCGCATTGCGCGCAAGAAAGGTGAGGATCTTATATTCGATCTGTGTAAAGTGGACGATGGCGCCGTTTACGGTGACGATATGGCGGTCATAGTCGATCACCAGATCTTTGGCCTCGTAGCGGATCCCGGCCGGTGCGGCCAGGGTTCCGTTCAGGGTAGAACGGCGCAGAGCAGTGCGGATTCTGGCCATCAGCTCGGAGGTGCCGAAGGGCTTGGTGATATAATCGTCGGCGCCGGCGTCCAGCGCCTCCACCTTCTCTTTTTCCTGGGTTCTGGCCGAGATGACGATGATCGGCAGATTGCTCCACTCTCTGATATTGCGGATCACGTCGATGCCGTCCATGTCGGGAAGGCCCAGATCCAGCAGGATCAGGTCCGGGCACCCGGAAGCCGCCAGAGACAGGCCGTTTGCGGCGCTGCCTGCGGAAGTGACTTTGTAGTCCTGGGTGCGCAGCGTGGTGGTGATAAAGTTGCAGATATTGCGTTCGTCTTCGATCAGCAGGATCTCATGCTTCAGATTCATTGTGTACCTCCCTCTTTGGGCAGTGTAAAGTAGAATTCCGCGCCCCGGGCGTGGTTTTTGGCATTGATGGTGCCGCCGTGGGCGGTGAGGATCGTCTTGCAGATGGACAGGCCGATGCCCATGCCCTTGTTGGAATCGGACTCCTTGTTGCCGATATAGGAATTTCCGTCAAAAATATTTTCCAGCCGGTCAGGGTCGATGCCTATGCCGTAGTCCTTGACATGGAAAGTGACGTCAGTGCTGTCGGCGTCCACGTAACACAGGATCGGTTCCCTGCTCTGCGAGTGGACGATGGCATTTTCCAGCAGATTGATCAGCACCTGCTCAATGAGAATGGCATCCATGGGGATGATGAGCAGCTCATCGGGTACGGCCACGTTGACGGCGGCTTCCGGAAGCCTTTTTTTCAGACGCATGATGGCGGCGGATACGATCTCCTCCACGGACTCATCTGTTTTGCGAACCGAGGAAGACCGGTCATGGATGCGGGTCACCGCCAGCAGGTTTTCCACCATGTTGAGCAGCCAGTTGGCGTCCTCGTGAATGTGGGTGATGATGGCGATCTTCTCTTCTTCCGGGAGCAGGGCGCTGTTCTCCAGATAGGAGGAGCTGGCGCCGATGATGCCGGTCAGCGGTGTGCGCAGGTCGTGGGAGACGGCACGCAGCAGATTGGCGCGCATCTTCTCCTTCTCCGTCTCCGAGAGCAGCTTGTCCTTCTCGGCAATCGTCCGTGCCTGTTCCTTCATATTGGCCGTCATGGTGCTGGTGAGGAGGGTGACGCCGAACATGCACAGAAAGGTGACCGGATAACCGGACAGCGTAAAGTTCAGTTCGAAATAGGGATAAGTGAACAGATAATTCACGCAGATGACGGCGATCACGGAGGCGACCATTCCCGGCAGATAGCCGTCCGTAAAGCGCACTATGGTGATCAGTGCGAAAATATAGATCAGCGAAAGATTTCCCGCATTCTCCGGGACAAAATGTGAGAACAGAAAGGCGACCAGGGTGGCGACCGCCAGACCGGAAAAAGTGACGATGCAGTTTTTGATGGAAGTGGACATATATGCTGACGCTCCTGTGTGATCAATAATAGAATTTATATCAGTATACCTTATTTCACGGAAAAGCAAAACAGGAAAGGGTGTTAAAATGGCGTTAAGAAAGCGATAAGAAAACATCAAGACAATGTTAAAGATACGTTAAAAAGAAGCTGATAAACTGTAAAAACAATCACGGATATGCTAGGATAAACATAACAAAATACTTGTAAAAACGGCACGGATGCAGAAAGGGGAGTCCGCGATGCAGATGGATGTATGGTCCGTGATCTCAATCGTACTGGTTGTCGTCGGTTTTTTCGGCGGAATCTGGTATGAACACAGATGAATATATTGTGTTACAGCAAAAAACGGGTGTGTCTGCGCATAAGGACAGGGCAAAAGGCATGATCACGCAGCAGGGAGGGACAGAGAAATGGGAATCGTAGAAATGATGATCATCGGGCTTGTGTTTGTTTCACTGGGAGGCTGTCTGGTGTATTCTTTGATCAGCAACAGGAAATAAGACACTGCGGAAATGGTAAAAGGGTGTAACAAAGAGGAAATAATAGATTCGGGAAAAAGATTAAGGGCATGCCGCGGAGGGTCTGCTCTTAATTTTTGCAGCAAAAGTGGAAGACGATATCCGGAAAACAGTTGACAAGACGCAGCGGGCGGTTCATATTAATTTTGAACCTGTTTGTGCCTTATGTGGGGCGCTGACAAGATCGTAAGACAAAAGGGAGTGTTATTATGACGCTGAAAGAACTTGCAATAGGAAAAACTGCCGTGGTGAAAAGTGTCGGCGGCGAAGGTGCGCTGCGGCAGCATTTTCTGGATATGGGGGTGATTCCTGGGGCGGAGGTTACGGTAGTGAAGCTGGCGCCGATGGGGGACCCGATCGAACTGAACATACATGGCTATGAGCTTACACTGCGTCTGGCGGATGCCGCGCAGATCGGTGTGGAGCCTGTGGCAACGAGCGTAAAGG
>VSOD01000034.1 GCA_009774655.1 Lachnospiraceae bacterium | reverse complement strand
ACCCAAATTTCATTATGCTTTATTTTTTCAACCTGTTTCCTTCGCATTTTCACATTTAACTTAATGACATTGGTTCACGGCCTAACCGGCCGCAAACTGTAACGCATCCAGCCCATTCCAAATGTCTACGTTCCACTCCGGTCGGCGCTTAGCAAACGTCCCCCGGACGTTTAGCGCCCTTCGGCGAGAGGCTGGATGCCTGAAACCGTAAAGTTATCGGCGAGTACTACGTACTCAATGCCCATGCAGCAAGGTGCAGGGCACCGTGAATAGTAACGGGATATTCCACAGCAGAGGGCGGCATCTTGAAAGATAATGGATTAATATCGCAAAAAATGATATAATCTCAACATGAAAAGACAGATTTGACAGGATACGGCCAAAGATCCCGGCCGCGATGAATAGGATGGAGAAACTTATGGAATATCTGAAGGTGATGTTGGTAGATGATGAAGATTTGGTGATCGAAGATATCCAGGCGCTGATCGATTGGGAAGCACATGGCTTTCGAGTCGTGGGCTTTGCCTATAATGGCAGGCAGGCACAGCGGCTGGTGGAAGAAGTGCAGCCGGATATCATATTTATGGATGTGTCTCTTCCGGATCTGGACGGGATTTCTCTGTCCCGGAAGCTGCAGGAGCGGCTGCCGGAGGTGGTCATTATAATCCTGAGCGGATATATGGATTTTAAGTATGCACAGGGGGCAGTTGAGATCGGGGCGCTTTCCTATATCGTAAAGCATCAGGTTACGCCTGAAAGCCTTCTGTCTACGTTGTCGGATGCCCGGGAGACGATCGAGAAGAAGAAATTCTCCCGGCTGATAGAGAGCAGATTTTTCCTGCGCAGTGTTCTGGAACAGGGAATCTCTTATCATGACGGGATGGAGGAGGCGCTGTCCGTTTATCAGGATCCGTTTCTGCTGCTGCGTCTGATTCCGGTAACGCCCTGGTATGGTGTGCAGACGGAAGAGAAGGAAAATCTGATCCTGCAGCCCCATATGTCCTCTCTTTTGCAGATTCAGACAGAGGATTTTAGGATCTTGGATATACTGATCTATCAAGCGGACATTCTGGTGTTCCTGGGACCTCGGCCGTCCGCCAGGCCCGGTAAGCGTTATCTGGGCAGTTTGAGCGGCACCGTACGGGCACTGAGAGAGGAACTGGAGAGACAGACCAGACAGACTTTTGTGGCTGTCTATCTGGATCATGAGACAGTCTTGTCCAATTTGTATGCGGATCAGCTCCTTCTGGAAAATGCCAGGGAGATGTATCGGTTTCGTGAGGGAGAGACGCTGTTGTGCATCAGGAACGGCAAAGCGCCGGGAGGTGACGAATCGGGAGCGGGGGAACCGGACACTTGTTTTGCAGGCCAGATGAGGAAATCATGTGAGAACCCGCAGGATCTACATTTTATCGACAGAGAGTATTTTCTGGAACATTATGAGGAGTTTCAGGAGAAACTGACCGATTGTATGAAGAGACTGGCCGATGAGGAGGATGTGACGGGCTTCTTAAACTGCTGCAGGAAAACGTTGAAATTATTGTCCGGATTCCCGGAATGGGATCAGGAAGATAATACTCTGGGATGTTATGCAGGGCAGATTGCGGCGGAAGTGCTGCGCAGGAGCGGGGCATGTCATGCGGCCTGCAGGCAGCGGCAGCAATATGCGCCGTCCACGAATTATATGCTTCAATATATCAGGGATAACTATTCTGGTTCACCGTCGCTGGCGGAAGCGGCGGAGCATCTGCAGAGCAATCCTATGTATCTGGGACAGAAGTTCAAGAAGGATACCGGAAAGACATTTCATAACGCATTGAATGAATACCGTATCGACAGGGCAAGGCAGCTGCTGGATACTACGAACCTGCGTATTTTTGAGATCTCGGAGAAGGTGGGAATCGGCAACAGCCAGTATTTCAGCAAGATATTTAAGGAGATCACGGGGCTTACGCCGAATGAATACAAGACGGCATCTTATGCGGTATCCAGGAGGAAATTATGAGGCGGTTTTGGCGAAGGGAACGTGCGGCAGGAAGAAAGAACTCACTGTCACATGGGTTGAAATTTCGGATCTTCAGCCGCCTCGTGATCGTGGTCTCTCTCATTCTGCTGATTCTGTCTATGGCTTTGTTTGTGGTGATCACCAGTGTGCTGCGGTTTTCGCTGGAGAGCAGAGGCAAAGATGATATTCAGTTTCTTGCCTATCTTCTGAATGACGCATTGAGTAATGCCATAGCGGCGGGAAAGACGCTGGCGATTCATCCGGAAGTACAGGAGCTGCTGAAACAGGAGTACAACCGGGACGAGCCGGAGGATGCATTTGCCATACGGGCTATCATAAACAGTATTGAGAAGAGCGTACTGCTCCAGGATTATGTGCAGAGTTTCTGTATCGTATCTGCATCACATCAGGGATATTGGAGTATCAGTCCTAACAGCGATGATTTCCTGGAATGGTTTGAGGGAGAAGTCCTGGATGGGTCGACAGTGGAGGATTTCCGGGGATTTACGGATATTTATGTCTTCCCGGCGTCGATCCATAGCGCGAAGCCGGTACGGCTGATCAGTTATGTATGTCCGATGAATGTGATTGTGTCCAATGACAGGATCGTTACTGCAAATTTGGTGATTAACCTGAATTTTGATCAATTGATCACCAGTGTAAAGAATAAGACTGACTTTTTCAATCAGATAGCTATTTTGAATTTCGACAGAGAATTGATCTGGCTTTCAGCAGGGGAGATCGATGAATATAAGGAGGAGTTTGCGCAGATGACAAGCTCCTTTGGCAGGAATGAGGGGAATTACTATTTCTCGTACCGCCTGTTTTCGGCGGGCTGGTATCTGCTGGCCACGGCGGATATTTCACATATGTATGATTTCATGCAGCCGAGTTATCTGCTGCTGGGGCTTCTGGTGATCGCGTCGGTGATCATTCTGCTGGGATGCCTGTATCCGCTGCTGAACAAGATCACCAGGCAGATTCAGGACTTAAGCGGTGCCATTGATCAGGTGAGACAGGGAAATCTTGATACTGTTATCGACTTGGATGAGGCGAAGGAGCTGAAGAATATTTCCGACGGATTCAATTTGATGACGAAATCCATAAAGGAACATATCAGGAAATCCGTGGAGGAAACAGAGCGTTCTCAGCAGCTGGCGTTTGAACTGCTGCTGGCGAAGATCAACCCGCATTTCATCTATAATACTTTAAATTCCATCATCTATCTGGCAAGAAAGCGGCAGCATGAGGATATTGTCCAGATGACGAGTGCCTTCATATGGCTGCTACAGGACAGTATCCATCTGGGGGAATCTACGCTCTACGCCAGGGTCGGGAACGAATTGGAAGTGATCCGGCAGTATA
Organism: Lachnospiraceae bacterium; assembly: GCA_009774655.1. Taxonomy (GTDB): domain Bacteria; phylum Bacillota; class Clostridia; order Lachnospirales; family Lachnospiraceae; genus UBA3282. The sequence continues at coordinate 13,345 of VSOD01000034.1, read as the reverse complement.
TCATCATCCAGAAATACCGTTACAGGGAGCGATTCGATTTCGTCCTTTCCTGCGATGAAGGATTAGAGGAATGTTATATCCCGCGCAATATTCTGCAGCCGCTGGTGGAGAATTCTTTGATTCATGGAATCTGTACGGATGATAAAAAGGGCACGATACGGTTGGAGATGAAGAAGGAAGAGGATTGTCTGATCGTCCTGTTGGAGGATGATGGGGTGGGTATGGAACAGGACTATGCATGCCGCCTTCTGGATTCGTCAACGGTAAAGGACGCGGACCGAAGAGCCCGCGTCCGTCCGATCGGAATCAATAATATCGCAGAACGATTAGATTATCTGTTTCATGATCGGCATGCATTTTATATTCAGAGCAGCCCGGGAGCCGGAATCCGGATAACGATTCAGATCCCGTTGGTCTCCCGGCCGGAAACCGAGGAACCGTTCACGAAGATGGAGTGAGCGGATGCCGGTGCACCGTATACTTGTACGCTGAGCGGCGTCTGTTTCAGGCGGTCAGGAATCTGGGCCTGCAGCCGGATCTCATTGTCGTCGATCTGCATCTGTGTGACCTGGATTCCCCAGAGCCCAAGGGCTTTTTTCTCTTTCACATCCACGTTGATCAGTCCCAGTCTGGGCTCCAGATATTCTGCGGCGGTGAGGATGATCCCGCCGCCCCAGAGCAGGCTGGAATCATACTGCATACCCTCATACCCGCAATGGGCCCAGTTTTCATAAGGAAGATTCTGGAATCCGCCGTGCATGGCAGCTACGGAGCGCTCCAGGTATTCCCATCTGCCTGTATCCATATAAGCTTCATAGAGCAGGATGGCACATAGCGCCTCCCTGGCGTCATTCCATTCGTTGTCCGTGTTTTGGACGGTGAATCCGCCGAAGGTGTCGATTTGGATGCCCGGATGGTTCCAGATCTGCTGGGTGAGGAGCAGGTAATCGAGTACTTCCTCTGTCCCGACGAGATGCTCCGGCTTACGGGTCATCCGATAACGCTTCAAGTAGGCGAAAGCCGCAAAGATCTGAGACAGATTGCATTGCGGATACTGGGCGGTGATCCCGTCGTAGAAAGCGAAGGATTTCTTCGCGCAGGAGAGGAAAGTCTCCAGGTCATACCAACGCTGTCTGGGCCGTACCTGGGTTTCGATAAAGTCTATGGCCAGCATACCGCTATCGACGAGCTCTTTTCTGCCGGTCAGTTCGCCCAATTCCAGAAGGAAGATGGCGCTGGCAGCGGTCTCTGCATTGAAGTCACGGAACTGCAGCCGGCTGGGTTCGCCTTCGGTGTTGAACCAGGAAGGGATACATCCGTCTTTATGCTGCACGCCCGTAAGAAATTCCGCATAAGGGATACAGAGTTCCAGGATGTCGGTCTTTCTTTCCGGGAACACGCGCTGTGCCCAGAGGGTCAGGAGCCATGCGGTATAGGACATCTGCAGGGTATGGAACTCTTTATAGTATCCGGCCCAGCCGTCATCGCGCAGCCACGTTTCGGTGCCGTCTTCTTCCAGATAGCAGATAACGGGAAACATGCCTTTGGTGCGGGGAGCCGCAAGGATCAGATCCAAGATCTGTTCTGCCCGCAGGAGCCATTCCGGATTGTTGTTTTTCCTGCCATAGCGGTACATGCCATAGCCGGTGACCAGTTCCTGTAGCCAGCAGGCGAACCAGGCATCATGTTTGTAATCTGTACGGCTGAACCATTCTCCCTGTCTTCGTCCCGTGACGGCGCCCACGGTCTTTCCGTTCTTTTCATAAGTATAGAAGTCTGCCTTCGTCTGTTTGTCCCAGATCTCCTTTTCCCACTGCTGCAATGTGAAGACGCCGGGGAATCGCATGTTTTCATAGAGGTCGTGGCAGGTGTCTTCCCGATAGGTGTGGTATCTTTGCCAGAGGTAACGCAGGGCATCCCGGTACCCCAGACGCTCCGGAGCTTCTTTGACCAGAATGGAATAGCAGTAGCTGCAGCTTTCTCCTTCATTCAGATGGATCTGTACGAAGGCGCGGTCGCTTCCGCGTACGATATGGGTATGGCCTGCCTCGCAGGGCTGGTCCGGATCAACCCCTTTGATGCCGATTCCGCCGAAAGAAAACCAGGGGTGTGTATTCTCCGTTACATTCAGATCCATTCCCAGAGGAAGACGGTCAAGATCCTGTGCCGTGACGCCTTCCAGACCGGCAATCAGGCCGGTGAACACGCTGCCCTGCTGGAACATGACAACAGGCGTGCGGAAGTTATAATGGGATATGATATCCATGGGTACGGTCTTGATCCGCTGACTCCACACGAAGTCCAAAGGTCCGTCCAGGGGAGTGTCCGTCTCCCGTTTGGGTATCTTGTAGTCCCACTTATCCTCGATTGCGCGGAAGTTCAGCTTCTTCTTGGCGGTTGTGGTCACACGGAAATGCAGTGTGTGAGGACAGGAATCTTTCGTAACGGTTCCGCCTGTCTGCATACAGTCTGTCAGACTGATCTCCCGAATGCGGGTATAGTCAGGATGCTCTATGCGGACACGGAGGATGCCATTCTCCACGGCGGCTTCCTCCACGACTTCAGCTTCCTGATAGTAGACGGCGTAAAGCCGCTCATCCTGCAGTGCGGTTACATGGGGGAAGGACTCCAGGACCAGCGTTTCATCGTCGCCAGCGGTGAGATAGATCTTTTCCTGATAGGCTGCCTGATCCGTGAGGGCTTCCAGTCTGATGTGATGATCTTGCAGTATCTTTGTCATAGGTAAGTTCCTCTCTTTCTGCCGTCGGATGACGGCTTATCTTTGTGTCGTTATGCGGTAGGAGCCGCTTCCAAGATGCAGGACGGTACCGATGCCTGCAACCTTTTCCTGATCGGTGTGATACGCTGCGCCGTTTCTGCGGATCTCTTTTAAGCCGCCGCATTTTTCGGGTATCCGTACCTCGGTCTGCGTGTTGAAGGGAATCTCTACTTCCAGACTGAATGCTGTCTCCGTCTTTGTCCAGGAAACAGAAACGGCTCCGTTTAAGATATCCATACCGGCTTTTGCGTGTTCCATCTTGTCCGGGACGCAGGGAGCAATCAGCAGTTTCTGAATGCCTTCCTCATCCATGGCGATGCGGATCCCGCCCAGATATTTGTAGAACCAGACGCAGGCTGCTGCCAGCATAGGCTGGTTTCTGGAATTCATGATGTTGTTGTCTCTGTCCGCTTCCCAGCGCTCCCAGATAGTGGTGGCTCCCTTGTCCAGCATGTATCCGAAGCTGGGAGAAGTCTTCTGCATCATGAGTTCGTAGACGGTGTCTTCCTGTCCATTGCGGCAGAGCACTTCCACCAGGGCTTTGGTGCCCATATTTCCGGTGGTCATGTGATGGTCGTGGCTGCGAACGTTTGTCACGATATTTTCCACGATACCCGCGATGTCTTCTGCGGATGCCAGTCCAAGATCTATGGAAAGGGCATTGGCGCTCTGGCTGCCCTGATCATACTGTCTTGTATCCGGGTGGAAGAAGCGGGTGTTATATTTCCTGCGCACCTCTTCCATAAGGGAAGTAAGATAGGAAACATCCTTTCTGCCCAGTATCCTGGCCATTTCCCGAAGCTGGGAAAGGGAAAGATAGAGGTATGCCGTGGAGACCAGTGCGGCGGTCACGTGCATGGATACGGCGCCGGCGCCGTAAGGTTCCGGATAACATTCTTCCTGCGGGCAAGCCCATTCTCCGAATCCGGTACGGGAGATGAGGAGGTCTTCTGTCTCCTGCAGAAGGACATGGATGTATTTCATAAGGTTGTCGTAGGATTCTTCTATAAGCCGCCTGTTGCCGTAAGTCTTGTACATCAACAGGACCAGGCTGACAGGTGTGTTGACCTGAGGGTCACAGGGGCGGCGTCCCCAGCGGAAAGGAGCGGTATCTGCGAAGTATCCGTCTTGATTCTGGGTATCCTGGATGTCTCTCGCCCATTTCTCGAAGAAGCTTGCCATGTCATAATGATACGTGCAGCCCTCCGCGCGGGAGGTCATATCTGTGGTCCAGCCATGCCGCTCGTCTCTCTGGGCGCAGTCCGTGGGGATTCCCATCAGGTTGCAGGCGTCGGTATGTCTCATGACCTGAGCCAGCCGGTTGAAGAAGGTGTTGTCGGACTTAAACCAGGCATTCTCGTGCAGATCCGTATGTATGAACTCGGCCGACAAGTCGTGCAGCGCTGCCTCTCCCTGTGTTTGGACGGTGAAGTAACGGAAGCCGTGGTAAGTGAATCTGGGTGCGTATTCCTCCATATCGCGGTCGCCGCGCAGGATGTAGCTGTCCTGACAGCGGGCCAGACGAAGGGCAGTACGATCCAGGGTGCCTTCCTTCGTCAGTTCTTCTGCGAAGGTCAGCGTAACTTTGGCGCCGGCATTTCCGGAGACTTTAATGCGGATCCAGCCGGTCTGGTTGCGCCCGACATCATAGAGTAGGCTGCCGTCTTCCAGTTTTCCGATATAGGAAGGCGTCGAGCGCTCTACGATTCGGATCGGAGGAAGCAGTGCGCCTGTCTTGACACCGCCTGGGTTTTCCACCACGGTGGCCAGGATCCAGCCGTTCGGCCGTTGGTGCTCCTGCAGGAAGCGGGGCTCATAAGCGGGTGTGTCCCAGCCGTCTTTTTCCAGCCGGGCATCGTAGTCTTCTCCGTCGTAGATGCTGTTATACAGGATAGGGCCTTTGGCAACGCACCAGCCGATTCCCCAGTCGGTAAACTCTTCCTGACGGCTGCCATCCTCATACTCGATATTAAGCTGTACCAGTACCTTGGGCTGTCCGGCCCATCCGGTGCCCAGCACGAGACCGATCACGTTGTCTTCGGGCAGCAGATTTTCGGTCACGTCATAGGTGGTATAGAGTACTGTCTTCGCGCAGTCGGTGGGAGCCGGATCTAAGAGATGGTCACCGATCCGGCTGCCGTTCAGGTGCAGTTCATGGTATCCCAGACAGCAAACGTAGGCTCTTGCCCGGACGATTCTTTTTTGCTGGCAGGAGAAGGAGTAGCGCATCAGGAGGCCGTTGCCGATCAGGCCGCCCAGAAAGCTCATCCAGTTTCCTTTCCAGTCACGATCATTAAGCAGGCCCATTTCAAACCAGGCAGCTTTGCTGAAGGGAGAGAATTCTCCCGACTGATCCTGAATGCGGACCATCCAGTAGATCCGCTCACTGCTCTTTAGGGCAGTGCCTTGATAGGGAATCGCATAAGAACGGCGGCTCTTCACTATGCCCGAATCCCAGCGGTCATAGATTCCTTCCAATAGAAGGGACTCTTTGGAGGAAGCCACGATCTGATAAGCCTGCTGCCAGCCGCTTTCCGGGGCGGCTTCTTCCCGAACCTGCCAGCTGAGGAGCGGTTGGCTTTTCTGCACTCCCAAAGGGTTTTTCTCATATTCGCAACGTAGATTTTCAGGAATATGGCTGTTCATATTGTGTACCTCTCTTTCAATTTGTGCGGATAATCGTATTATCCATAATAAACTCCATCATGCACAACCTGCCGTCTGGCGGGCCGCATGGACATCCATGCTATGGAAGTCTATGATTTTCATATTAATGTGATTATCTATCCCTGCGGGTGGTAAGACAATGGAACAGAGTATAGTTTTTGTGCATATTTTATAGGAAATGCAATATCTACTTATATAATGCAGGAGATTGATGTGCGTAAAAACTATAAAAGTAGTGTGTTTTGCAAAAAGAATATAAATATTGCACAAAATATATAGTTTGCATAATTGTTTTGTATCTGCCAATCCTTTATGATGATAAACGTAACAACAAAGCTAGAGACTGAATTGTTATTGCTGAGTAAATGTAACCGAAAACAAAGAAAAATTAATGCGACGTCTCAACATAGTTGAGACAAAAGCAGCGCAGAAATGGAGGAAGATATGAAGTACAAAAAAGCGAAAAGATTGTTATCTTTGGGAATTATGACGGTATTAGTGCTGTCTTTGCTGGCAGGCTGCGGCGGTGATTCCGGTACGAAGTCGGAAACGGCAGAAGGAAATGCTGAGGAAGTGCAGGATGCGCAGGAAGCCTCAGATGTATCTGACAGCGCAGGAGGAGATGCGGAAACGATCACCATGTGGGGCTGGAATGCGGGCGATATAGAGAAGATCTTTGCGGCCTATAAGGAGAAGACAGGGGCTAATGTGGAACTGGATTATGTGACGGTGCAGCAGGAAGAGTCGTTCCAGAAGCTGCAGACCACGATCAGTGCAGGTCTGGATCTGCCTGATATTGTGCCCAGTGAAGTGGGACAGCGGGGAACGATGTTGTCGTTGGATATCTGGGAAGACTTAAGCCAGGATCCTTACAATTTCGATACAAGCTGGATCTTCCCCTATCAGGTACCGCTTTGCAGCAATGAGCGGGGTGAACTGGTAGCGCTTCCCTGGGATGTGAGTACGGCGGCGCTTGCTTATAAGAGACCGCTTGCGCTGGAATATCTGGGAACAGAAGATCCGGACGAACTTAGCGCTATGTTCCCGGATTGGGAGACTTTCATGGAAAAGGGAATTGAAGTCAAGGAGGCGAGCGGTGGCAAGATCTTTATGTTTGCCAGCTTGACCAACGTAAAGCAGATCATGGACGGTCAGAATCCGCAGCCGATCGTGCAGGATGGCACATTGGATATGACTTCGATCAAAGAGACGCTCGGATGGATGATCAAATTCAGAGATGCGGGAATTGTGGATAATATTCTGGAGACATCAACGGCTTACAGCGCCTCTTATGCAGATGACCTTCATATATTCTATCCTTGTGCGGGGTGGTCTCCTACTTACGTGATCCAGCCCAATGATCCGGAAGGACAGGGAAAATGGGGCTTGATGGTTCCGCCGCAGGGATGCTTCAGCTGGGGCGGTTCTGCATTCATGATTCCCAGAGATGCTAAGAATAAAAAGGCGGCTTATGATTTTGTTTCCTGGTTGGATTCGGAAGAAGGCACCAGATCTCAGCGTGATGTAGTCGGCTATAATATTTCTAATGTGGAACCGTACAAGGACGCAGAATTTGCGGCGCTCTACGATGACTGGTTTGGTGAGCAGAATATCGGTGAGCTGTTGTTCCAGAAAGCCATGGAGAATATCGAAGTAAGGCCCGTGAGCACCTATGATGCAACGATCACGGAAGTCTGGTCGATGGTGACAGAGGCAGTCAACAGTGATAAGAGTATTGACTTTGAAAGTGCATGCAGCATGTTCGAAGAAGAGATGTACACGCTGGCGCCGGAGTTAAGAAAATAACAGGAAGTTTCAGTAAGGTGTCTGCTGGCCGTATGGTACGGCAGACATCTTGCAGATAGGAGTGTATATGTCGAAAATAAGACCGCAGACACAAGGCGGAAAGGGGTTGAAGCGAAAGCTGAAAGGGCGTATGATCTGGCCGTATATATTCATCCTTCCCTTTTTCATTATCTATATTGCTTTTAATTGTTATCCGCTCATCTATACCTTTATCATCAGCCTGAATGACTGGGACGGATTTTCTCAGCCGGTCAGCGTGGGATTGGCCAATTATAAGAATATCTTTGCGGAGGATCCCTACTTCTTGAAGTCGATCGGAAATACACTGTTCTTCATGGCCTTTGATATCCCGATCGTGATCATATGCGGCCTGATCCTGGCATCGGTGTTCAACAGTAAGAAACTAAAAGGAGCCGGCTTCTTCCGGACAGCGGTCTTCCTGCCTTACATAACGATTCCGGTGGCGATAGGTGTTCTGTTCTGCCTGTTGTTTGACTGGAATTCCGGAACGGTCAATCTGATCCTGGCCAAACTTGGGCTGATAGAGGAACACATCAATTTCTTGGGCGTGCCCAGGCTGGCACGGATGATCGTTGTCATGATGATCTGCTGGAAGTACATCGGATATCATATGATATTCTTCAATGCAGGAATTTCCGGGATATCCGTGGAATTGTACGAGGCGGCTGATGTGGACGGAGCCAGTGCGTTTGTGAAATTCACCAGGATCACGATACCGCTGCTTAAGCCAATCATAGAATATCTGGTCATCATGAACATTATCTGGGGCTTCCAGCTGTTTGATGAACCGAAAGTGCTGTTCAGCTCATGGACTTCTTCTTCGGGAGGAAGCGGGCTGATGGGCGGGCCGCTGAAGTCTTGCCTGACAGCTATCTGGTATATCTATGACACTTCCTTCGGTTCCCAGATGCGGTACGGCAAGGGAGCGGCGGCAGCCTACGGGACGTTCCTGTTTATCCTGATCTTTTCTTTGGCAGCATTTGTAGTCATGAAGATCATCGGAAGAAAGAGTGGGGAAGATTAGGCTGAAAAATCAAAGATTTTAGAACTTTCTATTTAAGCAGTATCACAAACAGGCTTGTGATATGCAAGGGGGTTAATATGACGAAGAAAAAATTTTATAAGATTGCTTTATTTCTGATCATGATACTGATCGCATTGATCTGCCTGCTTCCTTTTTATTTTATGCTCATCATGAGTACTCAGTATACGGAGGATATTTATAAGGGGATCACATTTCTGCCGGGTCGTTATCTGCTGGAGAACTTAAAGACGGTGATGAATGCCCATTTTGAGGTGTATTACAAGAACAGCCTGATCGTGGCTGCATCGGCGACGGCGCTTTCCCTGATCGTCAGTACAATGTGCGGATTTTCTTTTGCCATGTATAATTTCAAGGGATCGAAGTTCCTGTTCGCATTCGTCCTGGTGACGATGATGATCCCTACACAGCTTGGCTTGGTAGCTTTCGTTGTAGAGATGAAGGCGATCGGATGGATGAATACCCTTTTGCCGCTGATCGTTCCGCCGGCAGCCACGGGATTCGGCGTGTACTGGATGAAAAACTTTATCGGGAGCAATTTCCCGAAGGAACTGATGGATAGTGCGAGAATTGACGGCGCCAGTGAACCGGGGATCTTATTTTCGATTGCGGTGCCCTGTATCAAACCGGCGATCGCGTCTCTGGGATTGATGAATTTCGTGACCAACTGGAATTCTTTCCTGGTTCCGCTTATTGTCCTGAACAAATCGGAGACATATACGGTACCGATCGGCATCATCAATTTGAATTCTGCGTACCGGAATGATCTGGCGGCTAAGATCACGGCGCTTTCTATAGGGATCATCCCGCTATTGATCTTGTTCCTGCTGACGGCAAAAACGTTTATCAGCGGAATTACTATGGGGGCAGTGAAAGAATAAGAAGGTGCTTCGGAATGGAGGGAAGGTTGAATAAATTCTCTGATGAGCAATTTATTCAACCAAGAATTTGTGTCGATGCGTCACAAATTCTAGTGATCGCAGAGCAGAATCTGAAATTCTGCTCGCGTCCTCAGCGTAAAACGCTTCGGAATGGAGGGGAAAATGGAAAAATATTTTAAGAATCCGATCCTGTCGGGATTTTATCCGGATCCATCGATATGCAGGGTGGGAGAGGATTACTATTTAGCAACATCTTCTTTCGTGTATTACCCGGGTTTGCCGATCTTTCACAGCAAAGATCTGGTGAACTGGGAACAGATCGGGCATGGGATCTCACGGCCGGATCAGCTGGACTATAAGAATTGTGAGACGTCGCTGGGATTATGGGCGCCTACGATTCGTTATCATCAGGGGGTCTGGTATCTCATCAATACTTTTGTTTCCGGAGGGCGCGAAGCAAAGCGGGAGAACTTCATTCTGACGGCCAAGCGGCCGGAGGGGCCCTGGAGCGATCCGGTCTTCATCGAGGGTGCGGACGGCATTGACCCTAGTCTTTTCTTCGATGAGGACGGCAGAATGTGGTACACGGGGAACTTTATCGTGCAAGAGCCTTTGTATGAAGGACACCATGGAATTTATCTTTGCGAACTGGATCCGGATTCCTTCCAGATCATCGGGGAACGCCGCGTGATCTGGGACGGTGCGCTGACTCGCAGCCATTGGATCGAGGCGCCGCATTTGTATAAGAAGGGCGGATATTATTATCTGATGGTGGCAGAGGGAGGGACTTTTGTCGATCACAGCGTGATGATGGCCAGAGCCGAATCCGTGGAAGGGCCGTATGAACCCTGCCCGCGCAACCCAATCTTGACGCACAGGCATATGTCCATGGAAGCGCCTGTTTCCGTGGTCGGACATGGAGATCTGTTCGAGACGCAGAACGGAGAATGGTGGATGGTCGTCCTGGGTATCCGCACTTATCAGAAAACGCATTTCAATACAGGAAGAGAAACTTTCCTGGTGCCGATGCGCTGGGAAGAAGACGGCTGGCCTATGGTGGATAATGAGGAAGGCCGTGTGAGGGTCTGGGAACGTCGGCCGAACCTGCAGGAGAACAAAATACTCCCGGTATGTGGCGCGGATCAGTTTGAGGGAGAGCAGTTAGCGGGGTGCTGGAATACCATTCATCCGCCCGTAGAACCCTTTTATTCACTGACAGAAAGGGAGAGCTGTCTGCGTCTGCACCTGCTTCCGCAGACGATGGAGGAGATCTGCTGCCCTGCTTTTGTGGGAAGACGGCAACAGCATAAGAGTTTTCTGGCAAAGACGGCGATGGATTTTGCGCCGGAGAGCGAGAAGGAAGAATGTGGACTGGCGCTGGTGCAGGACGACAGATATCATTACCTCTTCTTGTGCGGAGGAACAGAAAAGGGAACACAGGACGGACGGATGCTGCGGCTTTATCGGTGCGAAGGCAATGGCAAGCAGCTTGTTGAGGAACGAAAGATCAAGCCCGGGCGTATTTATCTGACAGTGTTTTGCACGGGAGAGACCTATCGGTTTTATTACGGATTCCGTGAAGACCAGATGGAATCTTTCGGCGAGGAACAGGAAGCCGCACTGCTTAGTTCAGATGTAAATGAAGGATTCACAGGCGCTTATCTGGGAATGTACGGTACATCCAACGGGGCAGCGACAGAAGGATACGGAGATTTTGACTGGTTTGTTTATCAAGGATAGATTCGGACAGAAACAGACGACGATCTGTGGAAAAGCAGGGATGTGACTCCCTGCTTTTCGTGATTCGGGAGATTGAAAGAAAACCCAGCGTGAGCATTCCCTTATTGAATCCCGCCGCCTACTGTACCGTCCATTCTTTCATAAGTCGAACCGCTCCTTTATGCAATCACTGTTATTGTGTCTGTGAGCTGATGCCAGGGTCGACCCTGACATCATAAGGTCAGTTTAACAGAAAAGTTCCAGGATGTATCTGGGGGCACCGGAGTTCCGGGGACGGCAGCAGAAAGTGTGGCAAAGATGTACAGTTGTATCTGATCATGATCTCCAAGATTTTCGACGGTTTCTCCGATCCGATCGCAGGGCAGCTGATCGACACGCACAGATCCAAAAGAGGCCATTGCATTCCGGTCCTCTTGAAATGGACGCTGCCGATGGTCAACTTCTTTGGCGGCCAGCAGATGCAGAGTGCCTGAATCAAATCTATTCTGGTATTTATGATCAATCTCTGCGTAAAGTTTATCTTGACTTTTAAACTGTCCGTTTCCGTATATTATCTGAATATGGTCATGGAGAATATAGGATTGATGGGGCACCTTCGCTGTGTGTTCCAATATGCCGGGTGTATTTCTGTGTATTGTCTGCCCATTCCTGTTAAAGAAGTTTATGAAACGCCAGATGGTGCTCTTTAGGTGCCGCCTGTATGATGTTTGATCTTATTGCGTGGGATTTTGCAGTGCGTATAATGCGAAGCGTAACGAGAAGGCAGGGGGTTAGCCCATGCCTTTTTGGTCGTTCGGTGTAACAGTTCAGCCTTCACATAAGTTTTCCCAAAAAAGTGACGAAATTTTTTTGGATTATCTATAAAAGTTATCCACAAAGCAGAACTATTTCGGATTATTTTTCCGGAAATATCCTGTTTTCCTGTCCGATTGTGGATAACTTTATGCAAATAAATACCCTGAAAGCTGTTTCCTATCCTTCTTATCAGTTTTTTCCTGTTCCAAACCACCGCAGAACCATCGTAAACCTGACGGACACTTACAAGCCCGCAATTCGCTTTTTTCTGCCGTTACTGCTACAATAAAAGTATAGAAAACAGCGGAGGAGGTGTCCCGGCTTGGGCGGCAATTATGAAAAAAGCATTTATAACCAGCTCATGGAAGTGATGGGACGCCTTGACGCAGTGGAAAAAGATCTGTGCCATGAAAAGGCGGAGCATAAAAGTGATGTGGAACGCCTTAACGCCAGGATCAGTGACCTGACGGCAGAAAACCAGCTTTTACGGGATGATAATGCGCGTCTTAAAAGCATCATTGACAATAACAGCTCAAACACTTCAAATCCGCCTTCTACTGACCAGAAAGCAGGCAGACCGGCCAATACTTATAACAGCAGGGAAAAGACCGGCCGCCGCGCAGGCGGGCAGAAAGGGCGCAGGGGCGCCACCCTTACCAAAGCGGATGTGGAAGAAAAACTCCGTTCAGGGAAATGCCGCCACCAGATCCGTGAGATCGGTGACCCGTCCGGATGCATGTATGTGACAAAATATGAGATCGACCTTGATGTGGCGCCCCTGATCACCGAGATACGGATTTATGCGGATGAAAAAGGACGGTTCCACATACCGGACGGATACCGCAGCGATGTGGTCTATGGCCCTAATGTGAAGTCCATGGCGGTCGCATTATACAGTGAAGGTGTCATGTCAAATGACAGGATTGCCTCTTTTCTGAATGCTGCCGGCGGCAGTGTCCTGGGGCTGTCAGAGGGGAGTGTGTATCATTTCTGCCGAACTTTTTCCCAAAAGTCACAGGAAAGTATTGCGCATCTGGAGGAAGAGCTGTTAAACCACAGGGTAGTGATGACGGATGCGACAGTGATGACGCTGAACGGGGAACCGTGTTATATCCGGAACTTCAGCATGGAAAAAGCAGTAGTCTATCGGGCGGTGAAGGATAAGACACTTGATGGCATGAAAAAACTGCGGTTTCTTTCGAAATTTACAGGCATCCTTGTGCATGACCATGAGACATCCCTGTATCATTTCGGAACAGGGCATGGTGAGTGCAATGTCCACATCATACGATATCTCAAAAAGAATAGTGAAGACAGCGGGAATGAGTGGTCCGGGGAAATGATAACCCTGTTGTGCGGGATGAACCGCGCAAGGAAACATTCCATAGCCGGAGGGATGGGCGCATTTCCGGAGGAAGTGATCCTGGAATACGAAGAAAAGTACCGCGAGCTGATAGCCAGAGGACGGGAGGAGAACAAAAAAACAAAGCACAGGTATGCCCGCGATGATGAGAAAAAACTGTTGAACCGGATGGAGAAATATATGGAAAACCATCTGCTGTTCCTGCATGACTTTGAGGTTCCTTTTGATGATAACATGAGTGAAAGGGACTT
>VSOD01000339.1 GCA_009774655.1 Lachnospiraceae bacterium | reverse complement strand
GTCTGGATCGCGGCCATTCCGGTGGTTGGAAAATATATCATCCTGGGGATTTCGGCGGTGCTGATCTTTACGGTGAACACGAATTTCCTGATCTGGGCGGCGTTTGCGGCCTGTATGGCAGTTTTTGTGTTTCCGCTGTTTCTGCTGGGGACGGTGACGCCGTCTCTGGCCAAGTATTCCGTGGACAGCCTGGCGGACAGCGGTAAGACAGTGGGGATGCTGAATGCATCCAACACGATCGGCAGCATTATCGGAACCTTTGTGCCGACTTTCATTTCCATTCCGGCGGTGGGCACGTCGATCACATTCCTGATCTTTGCGGGAATCCTGCTCACGCTTTCGCTGGTCTATTTTGTGAGCGGCAAAAGAGGTGCGGCCAAAAGTGCAGTGGCAGCGGTTTTGTTTGTGCTGTGCTGCCTTCTTGGGAAGTCGGACAGCTTTGCCTTCTGGGAGAGCGGTCTGACCTATGAGGGAGAATCTATCTATAACTATCTGCAGGTGAAGGAGAACGACAGAGCTGTTATATTATCGACGAATGTGTTGTTTGGGGTACAGTCTTTGCTGGTAAAAGAGGAAGGGCTGACGGGCATGTACTATGACTACGCCATGGCGGCTCCGCTGATGACAGAGCTGGAGAATCCGGGAGACTGCAGCGTGCTGATCCTGGGTATGGGAACGGGAACTTATGCCGTGCAGTGCCGGAATTATTTCGGAGATATGGAGATTGAAGGGGTGGAGATCGACGAGAAGATCACCGCGCTGGCCAGAGAATACTTTGAGCTGCCGGCGGATGTGCCGGTGACGACCTATGACGGCAGAGCCTATTTAAATGCTGTTGACGGCAGATATGATGTGATCATGGTAGATGCCTATCAGGATATCACCATTCCGTTTCAGATGTCTTCCGTGGAATTTTTTACGCTGGTGAAGGAACATTTGACAGAGGACGGCGTGATGGTAGTGAACATGAATATGCGCGGCAGTAACGAGGGCAGCATTAACGAACATCTGGCGGATACCATCGGCAGTGTATTCGAAGAGGTATATACGGTGGACGTGAAAGGGTCTACCAACAGGGAGCTTTTTGCATCCGACAATCCGCAGATGCTGGAGAATCTGTCAGCGCATCGTGAAAAGATTGTGGAGGAAGATCTGGCGGCGATGATGGAGACGGTGGAGGGGCAGCTGACGGCTTATGAAGCGGGGGATCATATTATGACTGACGATAAGGCGCCGGTGGAGCTTCTGGGGATGCAGGTCATTGACGAACTGATCCGGGATGAGGTCGCGCTCTACAAGCAGATTTATGAGGAAAAAGGAATCCGGGGTGTGCTGGATGCATTATAAGTCGCAGCAAGATGACGGTAAATCGTTCATCCGGTTTTGTAGAAAAATTTGGGCTGTTGTCCGGGCTGAAGACAGAGTATATACAAGATAATGTATAGCTTGTCTCAAATCAAACGATGACTGTACAAGATTTTGTGTTGTGCAGAATGACGGTTGTCAATTTCCCGTTCAAGTTATTGCACGTGACAAAACCGATATCCGGTGCTATACTCTAATCAAAGCATTTATTTCATAATTCTATTACATTTCTAACCGTAAAAACAAAAACGGTTACTGAATCCCATTGGGTGTCGAACGAAATCATGCTTTTATTCCAGAAGAAAATGAATAGGGCGGGAGATTTTGTGAAGACGGATGCAGCGGTATCTGTGGGCGAGACAGACACTGCGGAAGGGAACGGTAGCTGTGACAGGACAGCCAGAGTCCTGGCCGGCAGTTCGTAAGCACAGATCTCCTGCGAAGGAGGTACGGTGGGAAAGAAAGATATCGGATTGAAAACTTATCTGCAGGATACCGCCAGGTATGCGGATCTGTGGAACGGCGGCGTATTTCAGGGCAGACAGATCGTCAAAGCGGAGAACTGCGGGCATCATCGCCTGTGCATGTCTGGACAGAGCAGGATAAAGCGCTGGAACGGCAGGGCGACCTGGTCATGAAGCAGCACTATAACGGGCAGAGGTTTGTGGTGCTTGCGCTGGAGAATCAGGAGAGGACGGACTATGCGATGCCGGCCCGCGTCATGATACAGGAAGCGCTTGAATATGACCGCCAGCTCAGGGGGATCAGACGTGGAAATGAGCGGACATATAAGGCATTTTTGAAAGGGAATGGCAGCATGGCCCACAGGGAGTTTTACAGAGATGAAGGGGAATTCCTGTATAAAGTGAGAAGCGGGGACTGGCTGTTACCGGTGGTGACGCTTATTGTGTATTGGGGTGAGAAAGAATGGAAAGGGCCCAAAAGCCTGCATGAGATGATCTGCTTCGATGATATGGATACGGAGATGGAGCATGCATGGAAGAAATTGATACCGGAATATCCGCTTCATTTTCTTGAGGTGTCGTCATTCCGGCATTTCGAGTATTTCAGAACAGAGCTGGGGCCGCTTCTTGAGATCTTTCAGAAGCGCAACAGCAGGGAAAGCATCCGCAGATATTTTGCGGCCGGAGACTGGCACAGGCGGATGGATGAAGAAAGCTGGGAGCTTTTGGAGCAGTTGACAGGTTCTAAGAGCCTGGAAAAGCAGTTCCGGCAGAGGAGTGAAAGAGAAAAGCAAAGGGAGGAAGAAGAGATGGGTTGTGTGATCGATGAAGTATTAGAAGAAATGGCAGGAGAAATGGCAGAAGAGAGAGCCGTAGCAATGGCAGAAAAGATGGCAGAAAAGATGGCAGAAAAGATGGCAGAAAAGAAAGCCGCAGTAATGGCGGAAAAGATGGCAGAAAAGAAAGCCGCAGTAATGGCGGAAAAGATGGCAGAAAAGAAAGCCGCAGTAATGGCAAAAGAAGCCAGAGAGAAAGCAATCCTGACGGCAACTGCCGAGTGTGTATTTGATCTGCTTGAGGAATACGGCCCGCTATCTGATGAGCTGAGAAATGTGATCTTGGGGCAACAGGAGCTGCAGACCTTGAAGAACTGGCAGAAGTTGGCGGCGCGTGCAGGGAGCGTGGAGCAGTTTGTGCAGCGGGCGGGCCTGCAGCCGCAGCATGGATGAGGAACCTGCGATGATTGAAATCTGTGATGTCACCAAACGATTCGGGAAATTTGTCTGTCTGGATCAGGTCTCTCTTGAGATTCCGGATGGTATGGTATATGGGCTGGTGGGGGAGAACGGCGCCGGTAAGAGCACGCTTCTTCGCCTGATCGCCGGAGTCTATCGTGCGGATGCCGGAGAGATCAGGATAGACGGGAGAAGGGCGTCCTGTGTTGCGGCGAAGCAGGAGGTCTTTTACATGCCGGACAGGCAGTATTATGACAGGAATGCCACGCCGCTCACTGTCGGGCATTTTTGCAGGAACTTTTATGCGGGGTTTTCGATGGAAGACTATCGGGGCCTGCTGGAGTTGTTCGGGCTGGAGGAGAATGCACTGCTGGATTCCTTTTCCAAAGGGATGAAGAAGCAGGTGTTTATCGCGGCGGCGATCTGTAGCAATACCAGATATCTGCTGTGCGATGAGATCTTTGACGGGCTGGATCCGCAGATCCGTAAGGTAGTGAATGGTCTTCTGCTTGGCGCGGTGGAGGGGAGAAAGCTGACGATCCTGATCGTATCGCATTATTTGGAGGAACTTCATAAGATCTGCGGCCGGAAGGGCTATCTGCATCGTGGCCGGATCCTGACAGAGCAGGCGTGGCAGGAACTGCTTCACGGTCAGGAACCGTGCCAGGACAGCGTGTGTGGATTACAGGGAAATTTTGGCAGCACTGAATCAGTATTCCTGCAGGCTGAAACAAAAGCGTAAGATAAACGGGCGTAACGGGGAAAGCCAGCGCTTAGCCGTTATGGATTGGTATGGAAAAAGAGATGGACGGAATGAAAAGATTTGCCGGTCTTCTGCGGGAAGACCTCAAGCATAAACTGGGAATGACCGCGGCATTGTGGTACAGTATGGGAATGCTCTGCCTTGTGTTTTCCATGAAGACGACGGTTCCGACAGGGGAGGTGCGCAGCCTCTATGTGGGCCCGGGAAATACATCCTTTTTTGTGGTTATGGTGCTGTTCGGCATTTGGATGGGGACAGGAGCGTTTCGGTTTTTGCGATCCGAACCGGAGACGGATCTGTATTTCGGACTGCCTTTTACGAGGCCGCAGTTGTTTGTGGCGGGGTGGGTGAATAACCTGCTAATCTTTGCCGTGCCGCTTACAGTGTGTCGGCGGCTGTTTTTTCGGATCTCGGTTGCCATGGGGTACAGCCGGTATGAGGAAAGTATCCTTTCTGTGCGGATGGGATGTCTCGTGCCGATACTGGGATTTTTGTTTATGATGGGATTGGCCATGCTGGCGTATCTTCTTGCACGGAATACGGGCTACAGGATGGGACTGCTGGCATTGTTTTTGCTGGGGCCGGATGCAGGCGTCAGGTTGGTTGAGAAGCTGCTTGGGATAATGGTGCCTTCTTTTTACCGCTCGGGAGTTCTGGAAATTATGAAGGAGTATCTGTCGCCGCTTTCTCTGCTGTCAAGATCGACGGGCGTGCAGGAATATACGGATGGTTCCTACTGGCTTTTGCAGGAACATCTGTCGTACATTCTGGTGCTGGCGGGTGCGGCGGTTTCCCTGTCGATTCTGTGTCTTGTGATCTTCTGTATTCGTCCGGCGGAACGGACGAACAGGATGTTTACTTTTCGGGCTGTGGAGTATCTGGTGCGGTATGTCTGTCTGGTGCTGGCAGCACTCTGGCTTGTGAATGGGGTGCAGGTATTTGCGTTTGGAGGATTTTCCATGGCGATGGCCGGCATCGCCGTGCTG
>VSOD01000338.1 GCA_009774655.1 Lachnospiraceae bacterium | reverse complement strand
CCGATCCAACTGTGATAAGTCCCCACATAATTATCCGTGCAGGCATTGAACCGTTCAAGATCCAGCTCCTTTAAACTCTCCATCACACAGGCCGCCGTCTCCTGCGCCGTGTGCGGTCTTTCCATATCCCCGTCTGTCACGGCACCGCATGCACTCAAAAGTGCTAAACCTGTCATGATGATCCCACATAACACACCTTTTACGCCCTTCATCCTGTTATCCCCTTTCTATCAGGTTTCCCTTTTTTTCTATGGCTTTTTTCTACGGCACTTTTCCTGTGACTCTTCTGCCGCCGCCCTATGCCATATGCTTTTTTCCTGACTTCTTTATTCTATTTGCACCACCTTTCCGACACAATATCCCCGCCAGAAATCGACGCCCGGGCATCAAAAAAAGACGCCCCGCAGGCGCCTTTTTCCAGCATCATCGACAGGCTTCCGGCAGGATCGCCGAAAAAGAAAACCACCCGTCTTCACACCGCAGCACACTCGTACCACGGTTTTTACGGATCACACAATCCACGTTCAACAGGCCGATCCCATGAGCGGCGCTGTCACGTTTGCCCGTGGCGATCCTGTTATGCCGGATCTGTACCGGCTCCCTGACCGGATTGCGGACTGACAGAACCAGCTGTCCATCCTCCAGCACCATCTTAAACAGTATCACCCTGTTGTCCGGCAGTCTTTCACATGCCTCTATGGCATTATCCAGCAGATTGCCAAGAAGTGTTACAATATCCTCCTCGCCGACAGTCAGCCCGGACAGGTCGTTGACCTCCATAGTCAAGGCCGCATTCCTTTCCCGCGCCTCCTGATATTTCTGATTCAGCAGTATGTTCACCACGCTGTGGTTTGTATTCACGCACATCGCATTGTGCTGCTGCCTGCCGGTCAGCCCGGCAATATAGGCCGCCGCTTCCTGTGCCTGCCCTGCTTCCAGCATACCCCGAATGCAGTCCAGGTGATTCCTGTGATCGTGCTCATACCGCCGCAGCTGTTCGTACCTCTCCTTCATACTCCAGTAAAGGTTCAGCTGGTTCCGGGTCTGTTCCTGCAGGAGTCTCATCTGCTGCATCCTGCTCTCTCTGTCCATCACCGTGAACATATAGTAGAAGGCGATGACATAGAGCACCACAACACCCGCCACGGCCGTAAACCGGATATAATAGGCCGCCGTACCCTGTATCGTCGGCGCATCCCCTGCCGTCAGCGCCACACTCACGACGATCCCTGTCAGCGAAAGGAATCCGAACCGGCCCCATTTGATCCCCGCCTGCCCGTGCACCCAATGCCTGTAATAACCGCAAAGCACCACCACCAGCCAAAGATACAGAACATCCACTACCGGCTCCAGCAGATCCTCCACCCCTCTGTAAGACAAAGCCGGCATCACGCTGGCCAGTGAAAAAAAGAACATGGAGAGAATCCAGTAAAGCCCGCAGTACATCACCGACAGGATCAGATTCTTCACCACATTGACCTGATAGTAAATCTGCGCGACAACGGCCACCGCCACAATGACCCGCACCGGCTGGAAAATATAGGGCGGGATCTTTGTCACAGCGATCACCATAAAGCCGGCCAGAAAAGCCGGAACCACCGTATACTTCATAAAGTCGTACCGCATACGCCGCATCGGCACGACCGTCTCATAAAAGATCCGGCAGCTTACCGCCATTATAAAGGACAGCAGAATGCTTCTGAACAGAAGGATCATCGTGTTTTCCATCAGACCGCTCCTTTGTATGTAACAAACGCCTCTTTGGCCGCCCGGAATCTGAGCCGCGGCACAGGCAGCTCCTCACCCGTATCCAAGTATGCCGTGTAATTGCTGATCCTGCAAAGGTGCTTCATATTCACCAGATAACTCTTGTGGATCCGCAGAAAATGATGACTGCCCAGCCGCTTTTCCACCTCATCCAGCTTTTCATAGAGTTGATAGACCGTCATCCCCGACTCCATATAGTGAAAAATAGATTTGTGACCCCTACTCTCCACATACAGGATGTTATCGGTGTACAGCCTCCTTGCCCCTTCCAGAAAAGAAAATGCCACCTGCGAGACCTCCATCTTCTGAAGGATCGCCGTCATGCACTCCTCCAGGGCAAGATCCAGCGTATCCTTCATCAGATAGCGTACCGCATTCACCTTATAGCCCTCCAGCGCATAGTCGATAAACGCGGTCACGAATACAAGATACGTATCACTGTGAAAAGAGCGGATCCGCGCCGCCGTCTGCATGCCGTCCAGCTTCTCCATGCTGATATCCAGAAATACAATATCGAACTTTACACGGTTCTCGCTCTGCTCCAGAAATTCCTCCCCGGACTCAAAGACGTGAATCTCGCCCGCCAGCCCGTGCCCGTCAAGGTAGGTCCTGAGAAGCCCTTCTATTTTCCTGCGGTAAAACTGCTCGTCATCACATATGGCAATCTGCAGCACGCCTTTAGCCTCCTGTCACTCATATCATCCAATACAATCAATCTTTTACAGTATATTCGCTTTCGCAGTTTTAGGCAATCCCCTTGGAAAGTTTGTATCAACAGACGCCGAATACCTGATGCTACAATTTTATCAGATATCCGCAGCATCTGTTCAATGTCCCAGCATCTCCTCGATGAAGATCCCATAGCCTTTGGTCGAATCCTGTACAAGCACATGCGTTACCGCCCCCACCAGCTTGCCGTTCTGGATGATGGGGCTGCCGCTCATGCCCTGTATGATTCCGCCGGTCAATGTCAGCAGCTTCTCATCTACCACCTGTACCACGATTCCTCTGTTGATGTTGTCCCGCTCCAGATTCACTTCCACGATCTCCACGTCATAAAATTCCGGTTCCCCCGTGACAGAGCAGATGATTTGCGCCGGCCCAAGGGTGATCTCCTGTTTCAAAGCGATGGGGATCGGCTCGAAAGCCGATGCCGCTTCCACCTCAGCGTCACAGATACCGAAGATTCCTTCCTCCGTATTTTCCTTGATCTCTCCGATCACATTGTCGCTGTCATATTCGATATAACCGGTCAGCTCACCCGGATTGCCGTTGGAACCTCTGGTGATGCCCACGATCTCTGTCCGATACAGCGTTCCTTCCTCCAGATTCATCAAAAGAGAAGTATCCACGTCATTGATACCATGCCCAAGTGCACCGAAAGAATTATCCGTATCCTCATAAGTCATGGTGCCGATTCCCTGTGCATTGTCCCTGATCCAGATTCCCAGCTTCCACTCCTGATTCTGATTCGCCCCCGGCGTCACCATCACATCCGTCACTTCACCGTTGCGCTTGATTGTCAGCACCAGGTCCTGTCCTTCCGATTCTTCCACCGTCTGGACAAAATGCTTCTTGTTCTCCATCACTTCCCCGTTTACTTTAAGGATATAGTCTCCCTTCTGCAGTGCATATTTAGCCGGAGAGATCTTCTTTCCCTCACTGTTCTCAAACTCACCGATCCCTACCACAAGCACGCCGCTCGTCTTTACATAGATACCGATAGGAATTCCCGAAGGAATCAGCATCTTGTCCTGGATTACTTCCACGTCCACATTTTTATAAGGTATCACCCCAAAAAGTTTCAGATCCATCTGGTAAGTATCAATCTCATTCGCCCTGACCTTTACAGTATGTGCAAAATTCACGGGGATGCTCTCCACGCTGCCCGACAGGCTCTCCACCGCTTTCCTGCCCTTATCCTCCGCGCCCTTTACAGAAGAGACAGGCGCGGAGTCCTCTTCCCGGACGCGGTAAATCTTCCCGGAGACAGGCACTCTGAAATCCAATTCCTGCTCCACACCGGCGCGTATTTTAATGGTTGACGGAATTTTATTCCAATAGGTCAGATATACGGTCACGATCAGCGCTGCCACTGCCGCCGTCAGCACCAAATATAAGAAGCTCCTGTATATTCTCTCCTGTTGTCTTGTCATATCAACTGATCTGTTCAATTTTCACATCTCCCATCTCTTCTTTTTCTATACCTTTTATCTATATCTTTTTCTATCTCTTCTTTTCTCTTCTTTGCTTCTCTATCTTTTTAGCTTCCATGTCTTTTTATATAGTTAACGACATAAGAAATTTCGTTTACTATACTTTTACATTTTCTCCAAATCAACTCCGGAAAAGAACACGAAAAAGGACATACAACACGCATGTCCTTTCTAGTATGTGAAAAATATTCGATTTTAATTTAGTATTGTTTTGTTTTTCTTGCCAAATCTTTCATTTCTCTTGCATTGTTCATAACATTTTCTGTTATGCTGTCGCTTCCCAGCATTCTGGCCAGCTCCGTCACGCTCTCTTCCTCTGCCAGCTTTCTGATATCGGTGACAGAACGCTTGTCCTCCACCTTCTTTTCGATACAAAAATGCTGATCAGCCATGGCTGCGATCTGGGGAAGATGGGTAATGCAGATTAATTGGTGGCCTCTGCCAAGAATTCCCATTTTTTCGGAAACCTTCCATGCCGTCTTGCCGCTGATCCCGGTATCGATCTCGTCAAAAATAAGCGTCTCAATAGCGTCCTTATCCGCCAGCACCGTCTTAAGCGCCAGCATGATACGCGACAGCTCACCGCCGCTTGCCACCTGGGCCAGCTCTCTTAACCGTTCGCCGGCATTCGTAGAAATCAAAAACGCTGCCCGGTCATAACCGTTGCTGCCGATCATATCTTCCAAATCCGTCACCTGAATCTCAAAAGCAACTTCCTGAAAATTCAGATCAACGAGCGCCTTCTTCATCTCCTTTGACAATCTGACCGCACTGCGCCTGCGGATTTCCGATATTTTTGCACAGACTGTAAGCGCTTCTTCCTTTAAAGTATC
>VSOD01000337.1 GCA_009774655.1 Lachnospiraceae bacterium | reverse complement strand
CTTGATATCTATGATTCCCTTCTCGTTCAGCGAGGGGCGCACATACTGGTTGCGTTCCGCCACATAAGACAATGCCGCCATAACGTCCAGCCTGGCGATGGCTCTGGCAGTCCTCTGGATCCGTTCCACTTCCTCGGCAATGGCGTCCCTGATCTGGCAGAACAGTTCGTATTCCAGCGAGGACAGCTTGTCTTCCGCGTTCAGGATCGTATCCTCCAGTTCCTTTAACCGGGGCGTGGTATAGCGTTCCGCATTGGCCAGCGTCTGTTTCCTGACATAGTCCGCAGGCACAAGATCTTTATAGGAGTTGGTCACTTCGAAATAATAGCCGAATACCTTGTTGTATTTGATCCGCAGATTCCTGATGCCCGTGCGCTCCCGGTCCTCTTCCTCCAGCGCGGCGAGCCATTTCTTCCCGTCCGTCTTGGCGTTTCGCAGAGAATCAATATTTTCACTGAACCCTTCCCGGATCATACCGCCGTCACGGATGGAAACAGGCGGCTCCTCGATGATCGAGTCGTCGATCAGATGATAAATATCTTCCAGCGTATCCAGATTCTCACGGGTTTTGACCAGCAGTCCGGCGTCCATATCGGCAAGCAGCGTTTTGATGGAAGGCAGCATCACAAGGGAATTGCGGAAGGCGATCAGATCCCTGGGATTGGCCGTCTTGTAGCTGATCTTGCCCAGCAGACGTTCCAGATCATAGATCGCGTTCAGATATTCGCGCAGCTCGTCCCTGTCCACATTCCTTTTGCACAGCATTTCCACCGCGTCCAGCCGCAGGTTTATCTGTTCTTTGTCGATCAGCGGCTGTTCGATATATTTGCGCAGCAGACGGCCGCCCATGGCGGTTTTCGTGCGGTCCAGTACGCCCAGCAAAGAACCCTTCTTCTGTTTCTCCCGCAGAGTCTCCGTCAGCTCCAGATTCCGCCTGGTAGCGCTGTCAAGCAGCATGTACTTGCTGATCAGATAAGGATACAGATGCGTAAAATGCGCCAGAGACGTCTTCTGTGTCTCGTACAGATATTTAAGCAGCGCCCCGGCGGCGATCATGCCGGACGGAAAATCCTCGATCCCCAGCCCGGAAAGGGAACTGACACGAAAATGCTTCATCAGGTTTTTGCGGCTGCCCTCCTCGTCAAAATAGTGGGGTGCAAGAGAATAGACCGTGATCCCCAGCCGGTTTTTCAAGTCCTCAATATCGTAGCCGCTGACAAGAAACTGCTCGTTGCAGACGATCTCGGAAGGCGCGTATTTCTGGATCTCGTCCTGCAGCTTGCGGGTGTCGTCCACTTCTGTCAGATAGTAATCGCCCGTCGTCACATCGGCCATGGAAATACCTGTTTTGCCGGGAGAATATACGATACAGAAAATATAGTTGTTCTTACTCTCGTCCAGCGCCTGCAGGTTTAAGTTAGTGCCCGGCGTAACGATCCGGATCACCTCCCGTTTGACAATGCCTTTGGACTGTTTCGGATCCTCCACCTGCTCACAGATCGCCACCTTATAGCCTTTGGATACCAGCTTATTGAGATAGCTCTCCACCGCATGGTAGGGCACGCCGCACATGGGCGCACGCTCCTCCTGTCCGCAGTTTTTGCCGGTCAGTGTGATCTCCAGTTCTTTGGATGCGGTCAGCGCATCCTCATAAAACATCTCGTAAAAATCGCCCAGGCGATACAGCAGGATACAATCCTGATAATCTTTCTTCGTCTCCAGATACTGTTGCATCATTGGTGTAAGTTCTGCCATGTCTGTAACCATCTTTCTAAAAAATCTCATGAGGGGGGAGCACATCACGAGATGATATGCCCCGTATAATAAAAGCCGTGGCAGGTATCCAGCGAGACCTGCACAAGTTGTCCGATCAGAGTGGCCGGCGCCGGAAAATGCACCAGCATATTGTTGGAGAGGCGCCCGGTCATCAGGGACGCATCCTGCTCGTTTACTTCCTCCACGAGCGCTTCCATCACCTGGCCCTGCAAGAGAGCCGCCCGTCTTTTTGCCGTATCCTGCACTTCTTTCAGGAGTCTGTCGAATCCTTCCCGGACCACATCTTCGGGCACCTGGTTTTCCATGACCGAAGCCGGGGTACCGGTCCGTTTGGAGTAGATAAAAGTGAATGCGTTGTCATACTGCACCCGGCGCACCACATCTATAGTCTCCTCCACATCCTCCGGCGTCTCTCCCGGAAAACCCACGATGATGTCCGTGGTAAGGGCAATGTCCGGCATGGCGGCCCTGATTTTATCCACCAGCGCCAGGTACTGCGCCTTCGTATAACGTCTGTTCATGGCCTGTAAGATCCTGTCGGAGCCGGCCTGTACGGGCAGATGCAGATGCCGGCAGATCTTCTTCGAGTTTTTCATCACCTCGATCAGTTCGTCGGACAGATCCCTGGGGTGGGATGTCATGAACCGGATTCTTTTCAGGCCGTCGATTTGCTCCACCTTGCTTAAAAGCTGTGCGAAGGTGATCGGCTCGTCCAGATTTTTACCATAGGAGTTGACGTTTTGTCCCAGCAGCATGACCTCCACGACGCCGTCCGCCACCAGCTGCCTGATCTCCTGCACAATCTCCTGCGGATCCCGGCTTCTCTCCCGTCCCCGCACATAGGGCACAATACAGTAACTGCAGAAATTATTGCAGCCGAACATGATATTGATCCCGGATTTGTAAGGGTATTTGCGGTTTACAGGCAGTTCTTCCACGATCTGGTCCGTCTCCTGCCAGATATCGACGATCATGTCCCTGTTCTCGAACATGGTCAAAAGCAGCTGGGCGAATTTGAACAGATTGTGTGTGCCGAAGATCAGATCCACGAAGCGGTAACTTTTCCTGATCTTGTCGATCACGGTCTGTTCCTGCATCATACACCCGCACAGCGCGATCTTGAGATGCGGCCGCTGCCGTTTTAAGCTGTTCAGGAAGCCAAGCCGCCCGTAAACCCGCTGGTTGGCGTTGTCCCGCACCGTACAGGTATTGTAGATGACGAAATCCGCCTCACTCTCTTCCTGCGTGGAAACATAGCCGATCTGTGTCAGGATCCCCAGCAGCTTTTCGGAATCTCTGGCATTCATCTGGCAGCCAAAGGTCTGAATGCACGCATATAATGGACGGCCAAGTCGTTCACTTTCCGACTTCACAATCTGTCGGCACTTCGCCATAAAGTAATATTGACGCTGTGGTTCAACGTCGGGAGGACTGCAAGTAACATTGACCCTGTCCAAGTCCACATGCTTTAATTCTTCTGTCACAATATCTTTTAAATCAATATAAGAATCCATCTTTCTTCCCTCCAGAGCGGCTTCTCTTAAACGTTTCTTCGTGCGTTTATCAACAGAATTGATATATTTTACACTTTTCTTACTATATTCAATTTTCAAATTATCGCACTCTCTCTTTTGCGTGTTCAGAATTAAATGACCGTATTACATGAAACAAAACAGGTATCCTCACCCCAAACTGTTGTGCCGCCGTAATCTGCCACACCTGTGGACGATAACCTGTTTTGCATGATATTGTCTATCTGACTTTTAAAATTACCACTTTATCTGAAAAAGTTTAAGATATTTTCTTACAGCACGCTACGGCCAGTGAGCCGGGGCCGATATGACAGGCGATGCTGAGCGAAAGCGGATCCATATGAATGGCAAAGCCGGGGAACTGTGCTGCCACTTCGTCCCGCAGCTGTGTGGCGGCATCCAGATCATACGTATAGGCGATCTGCAGCCATATGTTGTCCTTGTTCACACCGCCGAAGCGCTTTTCCATATCGTTGCGCACGGCATTGATCATGATGGATTTCCCCTGGGACACAGTCCTTGCCTTGGCGAAAGCGTCCAGCTTGTCTCCCTGAATCTGCAGTACCGGTTTCAGCCGGAGGATGGTGCCGAGCGCCGCCGCCGCGGGCGTGATCCTGCCGCCCTTTTTCAGATAATACAGGGTATCCAGCATGATATAGATGCTGGAATTGAATTTGTCGTCCTCCAGAAACTGCTTGATCTGTGCGGCATCCATGCCTTTGACCGCAAGCTCCATGGCATCCAGTGCGGACTGTCTCTGGGTGACGGAGATCCGCTGGTTATTAACTACCTGCACCCTGCCCTCATAATCCGCAGCCAGCATGAGCGCGCTCTGACAGGAGCCGCTTAAGCCGCTGGACATGGGAATATGTACGATCTCATCATACGTCTGCAGCAGTTCATCCCACAGCTTCATCACCGAATCCGGGGAGGGCTGGCTGGTGACCACATCGGCACCCGAGGCCAGTCTTTCATAGAATTCCGCCTGCGACAGCGTGATATCTTCAAAATAAGTCTCATTATTGATCATAAAAGGCATCGGCAGCACGTAAAGTCCCATCTCCTGCGCCTGCTTTTGTGTAATTCCGCTGTTACTGTCAGTCACGACCGCAATCTTCTTTGACATATCCGTTCCACACTCCATTATCAAACTATAAAAATGCTTACCTAACCATATTACTTTCAGATAGTCCTAAAGTCAACCTCATTTATTACAGCATTCTTTAAATACTCTCCAAGTGACGCGTACTGCGGCGTGGTGAGAGATGCGTCCTCGTAAAGGATCCTGTCCGCCCAGTCGCTGGCCCGCTGAAGGATTGAAGCGTCCTGGAAAATATCACCCAGCACAAATTTAAGCGCGCCGCTCTGGCGGATGCCAAACAGATCACCCGGCCCACGCAGCTTCAAGTCCTGGCTGGCAATATAGAAGCCGTCGTTGGATTCGTTCAGGATCTTAAGCCTCGCCAGGGTCTCCGGTTTCGGCGACTTGCTCATGAAAATACAATAGGAC
>VSOD01000336.1 GCA_009774655.1 Lachnospiraceae bacterium | reverse complement strand
TTCTGTTTCCTTGATTTCATTTTTCATAATTTCAACATCTCCTTTAATTAGTTGGTCAAGAGATACGTTGAATACAGTACTTAGCAGTACTACGCTATGAATATCTGGATAGTTTTTCCCCGTTTCCCAATTAGAAACTGTCTGTCTGCTCACATAAACCTTTTCTGCCAGTTCCTCTTGAGAAATCCCCATACTACTGCGATATTTTTTTATTTGTGCGCCAACTTCCAATTTTCTTCCTCCTTCCTTCGTTTTTCGATTGATTTGTATCCTTGAACCACCAGAATCTTATCATTCAACAAACAAATCTTCTACCAAAAAGATTTGACTTTAGCCAAAATCCCTATGTCA
Source organism: Lachnospiraceae bacterium (assembly GCA_009774655.1). Lineage (GTDB taxonomy): Bacteria > Bacillota > Clostridia > Lachnospirales > Lachnospiraceae > UBA3282. Next base: position 4,475 of record VSOD01000336.1, on the reverse strand, counting down.
AATCCTTTTGGCATAGGGATTTATCTACGTTTACAGCGAAATTAAACACCATAATACTTTTTAGTCGCATATGCAACGTAAGCGTCAAATAAGATAGTGGATAGAAAAAAAGCACCAACTCTCTATAATAAAAGGGCTGTGGTCATCGGCATCGTTCCTGTACCATAGGATCCCATGGCAGATCCCACAAAAAGAAACAAGAAGCAAACTTCTCCCTGTTTGCAAAAAGAAACAGGCAAACTTTCACACACCATTTTGGGGATACCCCTTCCCCAAATCAGCACTCAAAATACGGTAATTTACGATAATTTATACCTCTCCTTAGAACGCAAAACCCCCTGAAAATGCCCATTCTATGGGATTTTCAGGGGTCCGTAAATCATTTTCATTCAAAAGCTTACTGATTCATCTGCTTTGCAACCTCTTCCGCGAAATTCTCTTCCTTCTTCTCAAGGCCCTCGCCTGTCTCGAAGCGAACAAATCTCTTAACGGAAAGATTCGCACCATTCTCCTTGGCAACCTGTTCTATATATTTCGCTACCGTCTGCTTACCATCCTCAGCTTTAACATATACCTGCTCTAACAGACATACTTCTTTCAGTTCCTTGTTGAGACGGCCTATCACAGCGCCCTCGATCACCTTCTCCGGCTTGCCTGCCATCTTGGGATCGTTCTTGATCTGCTCTGTGAGGATCTCTTTCTCATGAGCCTTGTACTCCTCAGACACCTCTGCCGTGGAAACGTACTTCGGATACAGCGCAGCAACCTGCATTGCAATGTTTGTCAGCGCTTCCTTCACTGCATCGTTAACAACGTCTGTCGCTGCTTCCACAATAACGCCGATTCTGCCGCCGCCGTGCACGTAAGACACCGCGCAGCCGTCGTTCGCAACAACCTTCTCGAATCTTCTGATCGTCAGATTCTCACCGATCACGGCAATCTTATCAACCAGAGCATCTTTCACTGTCTTGGTAGAATCCAAGTGCCAGGGTTCTGCCAGAAAAGCATCCATATCTGCCGCTTCGGACTCAACAGCCTGCTTCGCAACCGCCTCCACATATGCCTGGAAATCAGCATTCTTCGCCACGAAGTCTGTCTCGGAATTCACTTCCACTACCGCTACAGTCTTGTCATCCTTGATCGATACGCGGCAAAGACCTTCTGCTGCAATTCTGCCGGCTTTCTTCTCTGCCTTTGCCTGTCCGTTCTTTCTTAAATACTCAACCGCTGCATCCATATCGCCGTCTGTCTCGCCGAGGGCTTTCTTGCAGTCCATCATGCCTGCACCGGTCATCTCTCTTAATTCTTTTACCATTGCTGCTGTAATAGCCATCTATCTTTCCTCCAAATCATCTCTGCTTAATATGATATACTTACGCGTTCTCTTCGTCGGTCTCTTCTACTTTCTGTGCTTCCGCCTCGTCAACATACTCTTCCGCACCCTGATTAGCCTCCACAACAGCGTCAGCCATCTTGGAAACGATCAGCTTCACGGCTCTGATAGCATCATCATTACCGGGAATGATGTAATCGAGTTCTTCCGGATCGCAGTTCGTATCGCCGATACCGATCAGTGTGATACCCAGCGTATGAGCCTCCTGAACGCAGATTCTTTCCTTCTTGGGATCTACTACAAAGATACAGTCAGGAATTCTGGTCATGTTCTTGATACCGCCCAGATTCTTTTCCAGCTTCTCCCATTCTTTCTTGATCTTGATGACTTCTTTCTTGGGGAGTACGTCAAAAGTGCCGTCCTCGGACATAACCTCGATCGCTTTCAGTCTGTCGATTCTGGACTGAATCGTCTTGAAGTTCGTGAGCATACCGCCCAGCCATCTTTCATTGACATAGTACATGCCGCAACGTTCCGCCTCTGTCTTAACTGCGTCCTGCGCCTGCTTCTTCGTACCTACGAAAAGGATCGTGCCGCCCTGGGAAGCCACGGCGAATACCGCTCTGTAGGCCTCGTCCACCTTACCTACGGACTTCTGCAGGTCGATGATGTGGATACCGTTTCTCTCTGTGAAGATATAAGGAGCCATCTTAGGGTTCCATCTTCTTGTCTGGTGTCCGAAATGCACACCTGCTTCTAATAACTGTTTCATTGAAATAACGCTCATTGTTCTACCTCCATTTGGTTTCTCTTCCATATGTCCTGCTTCTGCTGCCACTCCTGCGTTATGAAGCACCGGCAGCCTCCGGACATATGTGATTACTTGTTACGTGCATCTCTGCACACACTTAAATAAGATACCATAAAAAAAACCCTTTTACAAGGGTTTTTTCGCATTTTCTTCATTATTCCGCGCCCGTCACGATCCTCGCGATCTGCTCGTCACTGGCATCTGCCGGGATCGAAAAGGTTCCCGTGCGCAGCTTCTTGTCATAACCGTACCGGCACAGGTAATCGTCAAAAGACTGTGCGGAAATGATCACTCCGGCATCTGCCAGCTTCTGCGCTACGGTATGCGAACCGTCGCCGCTGTTGACCGTGATCTTCTTAACGGCCGCCGAAGTGATGAGCGCCTTCTTCTCTTCTTCCGATGTCACTTTATCTTCCTGCCCTGCATCTTCTTCTGCTGATTCCGGCTCCTGTCCGCCGTCCGCTGCCGTCTGCCTGTCTGCGTCATCCGTGTCCGGTTCGCCTGTATCCTCATTCTCTGGCATATCGCCCGCTTCACTCCCGCTCCGGTCGTCTTCCGCGCCGGTTCCCGTCACATCCACGGCTTCGTTCGCATCTTTACCGCCGGCCTCTTCTCCTGCATCAGGCACTGTTCCGTCTCCGGCCGGATCTTCCCCTGCAGCGCCGGCTTCCTCCTCTGTCTCGTTATCTGCATCCGCCCCTTCTTCCCCGTTCGAAGCTTCATCGTTTTCATCGAGGAGCACTGTGCTCTCCACCATACCCAGCTCTTTGGCCCTGGCTATGACTTCTCTGTCTGTCATCTTAGCGTCACGGGATGTCATGACTCCCATGATGACCGCAGTCACGGCAATGCCGACACCAAGGCCGCGCAAATAATATCTCCGTTCCATACTTTCCCTTCTCAGATTCCCTGCTGACCGGACTGTCTCTACATTCCTTCAAACAGGTCGATCACCAGCTTGACTTCTCCGAGACCAAGTCCAAGCTCCTTGGCGATCGCCATATTAGATTTCCCGGCCTTGTGCAGTTCCAGAATTCTCTCATTACTGTTACGGCCGTTATCCGGCCCGCTTGCAAACTGAATATCCACCGCAGGTGTGCTCTCCTCCACGGGCTTCGCCGCACTGCCTTCAGCGTCCTTTCCAGGTCCGGGTCTCCTCCCGGCTGCCTGTCCGGCCTCTGTGGGCCTGCCCGGCCCCTGCTCCGGCCGCGCCTCTTCCTCCGGCTGACGGATAACTTCTACTTTCTTCGGTGCGATCGGTTTGAACTCTGTGCCCGCGGCCGGTTTCGGTTCCGGCGCAGGCGCAGGACTTACCGCTTCCTTCTTTAAATCTGCTGCCGTGATCCATACTTCCTGTGCCGGCTCGTTCTTTACAGGCGTGCGCACTGCAGCACCCGCAGCTGCCGGCTTCGCACCTGCCGCCACCGCAGCTCTTCCGGCTGCATTCGACGGTTGCGCCGGTCTTTGCGCCGTCGCCGGTCTCTGTGCCCGCTGTGGCGGCCTCTGCGCCGTGCGTGCCGGCTGGACTGCCTGTCCGCCCTGGGGCGCGGCTGCATGCCCCTTCACGCCGCCCGTCGCCTCCGACGCAATCCGGATGGCTTCCTGCGCCGCTTCTCTGGCTACCCGCGCGGCGTTCTGCGCATCCCATACGCCCTTGACCGCATCATCGGCGGTACGGAGCACGTCATTGATCCGTCCGGATGCCTCATCCACCGACCGCAGCACGTCTCCGACCCTGCCCGCCGCTTCCTGGGCCGCCGTCTCTGTCTCCTTCAAAGCCTGCTTGATCTCGTCAGATGCCACAGTGGCCTCATTGATCGTAGACATCAGATTGTCATGTTTATCATTTAACATATCATACAGAAAGACTACTTCTTTATGATTCTTATTGATCTCCTCCAGCACGGTGTCGGAATACTCGTTGATCGCCATGATCTTTTCGTTGCTCAGCCGCTCCATCGCCCGTTCTGTCTTCTCGATCGAATAGCTGACTGCCTCGTCCACGATATCGGCAATCCTGTCTTTAACCTTCTCCGTCTCACCGGCGATCAGCCTGCGGATCTCATCCTCGCTGATCATCTGCACTTCCTCGTCCATATCCTTCTTTTTGGCAGGCAGCAGATATCCCAGCAGGAAGACCGCGACTCCCACCGCGACCAAAATGAACTCTGTTACACCCATTATTTAACCTCCGAAAGAACATTTACGCAGAACCGTTCAGAGCCTTATGTCCAGTTTCTTCATGATCACCTTGCCGTCCGGCTCCTGCTCCTGCTCCCGTTTATCTCTTCTGGATTTCACGCCGTCACCGCGGTATTCATTGCTTCCTTT
>VSOD01000335.1 GCA_009774655.1 Lachnospiraceae bacterium | reverse complement strand
AAAATCGTTTCCAAATGCCCAAAGCGGCGTAATTTATGGTAGTATGCCTAATTTTAGTATGCGAAGTATGAGATATTATAAAAGGAATCAAGTGGTTTATAGTGGGCAGTTGTATCTTTGTATGTCTGGTCATGATAATTTCGCTTATACTGCATCTTGTGTATCCGGAAGCCGGTACATTCTGGCGTACCTACTAACTTGAGACGGATTTTTGATATCCCATGTGCTGATCGCGGTGCATGGGATATCTGCATTCAATCTGTCACAGTACAAGGTAATTATCTCTTTTTGCTTATGAGGCAGACAGCGCAAATACAAGCATATCCAATGACAGCGATGATTGACGCTTCTACTCCAAATCCCGCCCCGGTTAATAAGACATTCTCAGCCGGAATTATGATTGAAAAGACAGGATTGCCATAATAGCCCTGCACCGTTGTGATGTGTAAGATACCCGTTATCATGGCGAAATTCCAAACTGTGTGCATAACAGCACTATTTGCAATAGAGTTCCCTTTATAAGCAACAACAGAAAACATGACACCTACAAGTGTTCCGCTTACGATTAAAAGAACAACTCCAATGATAGAGAAAGTTTCCATTGATGGAATATGAAGCAGGCTAAACAGGAATGACGGAGCTATAACAGCAACATATTTATTCCATCGACTTTCCAGTAATTTCATAATGAAACCCCGGAATAACATTTCTTCTGTTATGCCCGCTTTCAAAGCAGTAAGGATTGAAAAAATTACAATAAAAATCAATTCGCCGGTTTCAAACGAAGCTATCTCTGTTTTTCCGATTAGAAGGAATACAAAAATAACAAAAGCCGGAAGCAATACAGCAAGCAGTAAACTCCAGAATTTAACATTCATGTTAATTCTAAAGAAATTCATTTTCAGATGGAGAACTTTTGCTGTATACAGCCAAAAGAACAGGCAGGTCAAAAGAAGCTGCCCTGACATTCTTGCTATACTATAAACCTCACTGCGTAAAGGCCCTGTATTTGAAAAGATAAAATCCCAGATTAAACTGTTGATTAAATCACCTGCTAAGAACAAGAGAAAATATATTACAACATTTAAGACTACTCTTTTGGCTGAAAAACTTGATTTGTCCTCCATAAATTTGTCTCCTTTTGATTTTAATGTTCTGCACAGGGAAGAAAAGTGCGTTCTGAAATAACCCTGCCAGTATCAACGTAACATTACGCACCTGGATCATAATCAAAGTCTATCACATAATTATAGTAAACGATATATGTAGAGGTCAAGTTTTTGTAACGTAAGCGTCAAATAAGAGTTACTATTCACGGTGCCCTGCACCCTGCTGCAGGGCATAGGAAGATTAAACCAGCAGGCTACCGCCTGACTATTAAAATGAGGAGGCCACAAACATGGCAAGCCAGTCCATGCGGAGTATGCCGCCGTCCATGCCGGCTGTTTCTTCTTGGCTCATAAGCTCTTTGCCACATTGTCAAGTGGTGAGTTCAATTTATATTGAGAAAAATAGGGTTGTATGTTAGAATACAAAGCAGCAAATCGTTAATCGGAGGAAACTAAAATGATAGACTTTATGTTGAATGTGTTTGCAGAGATTGCAGATTTCTTCATCAATTTCCGGGTAGATAAGGTTATTGATAAGTTTGCAAAAAAGAAACAAGTCAAAGATTATTAGTTTATGGAGCGTGTGACATGGAGAACAAAATATTTATAGCTGAAACGGAAAGACTAATTTTAAGAAGATACAAAAAAGAAGATGTTCAGGATTTATTTGAATATTTATCGGATAAGGAGGTTGTAAGATACGAACCATATAAACCGCAAACCTTCGATGAAACAGAAAAAAGTCTTGAATGGCGCATTGGTACAGATGAAATGATTGCTGTAGAATTGAAAAATTCCCATAAAATGATTGGAAATGTATATATGGGTAAACGTGACTTTGAAGCATTGGAAATGGGATATGTATTTAATCGAAATTATTGGGGATGTGGTTATGCTGCCGAAAGTTGCAAAGCATTAATCGAGCAGGCATTTTCCAATGGCGTACATAGGATATATGCAGAGTGTGACCCCAATAATAAGAGTTCGTGGAAATTACTTGAAGCATTAGGATTTCAACGTGAAGCCCATTTTAGAAAAAATGTGTATTTCTGGAAAGATGAAGCTGAAAGACCAATTTGGAAAGATACATATGTATACGCTAAGCTAAATGATAACACTTAAATAATTTCCAACTTATCAGCAATCCCAAAAAAGACAGCCGCTCCCCTCAAAGCGTCTGCCTTTTCCTGTCCCCGTCCTTCTACTCGTTCCTGAAAACCTCTGCCATCATCTTTGCCCCAGCTTAAAACCGTCAATGAACATTTCCGAGAACTCAAACGGGATTACGTCAACCTTTTTCACCTCCCCACCAGAATCCGGCTGATAAGGCGGTTTAAGATAAAGGACTGTACCGACTATGGGAAGAACCAGGTCAAGACGGAAGAAGGGAAATATATTTCTGCCTGTGAATGTGACCCGGCCACGGTGGATGCTGAATTTCTCTTGTGGAAAAGCAGGTACAAGGCCGCCAACCGTATCGGCTATGAGCTGGCTATGCGGTGGACGAAGGGGAGGCACCAGTTCATCGTCACCATCCACACGGACAACACGAACAAGGCCCATATGGTTCACGGGCCTTTGCTTATGTCCTGATATGAGTGTAACACATTTTTCCGGGTTTTCTGTTTCTTTATGGGGTTGCTACCATGCTTTTGGCAATCTTCAGAAGGAGAAAGCCAGGGATGTGCGTCAGCACTGGCTATAAGCACTTTATCCGGTTATATGATAACCTGTGGCTGTTCTGGAAAGGGTGCGTAATTACATAAAACAAAGTCTCCACTAGCTTAGCTTGTCAGCCGTTTGTATTGTAACAATGCACTTATTCCATAACCAGACTATCCTTATCATTCTGATCTCCAAAATCTGTGTTTCAAAAATAATAAACTGTCGAAAATAAGACCACTCCCCGTAAGAACCCCCCATTTGCTAAAATGCTTTCATATACTCGGTTATGCGTCCGGCAGACCAGTCCTCGTACATTTTAGCAAACAACCCGTCAACCTCGGCTTTACGCTTCTCCGCCTTTTTCAGCTCCGCAGCCTGTTTTTTCTTCGCAGAGGTTCTTTCCCTGTCGCTGGCATTGAGCAGCCGTTGGGTCACTGTTACATCCTCTTTTCTAACATATGAAACGCGATAACTCCTACCAGCCATTGCAGGATAAAAAGTAAGAATATCATCGCTATTATCCATGCTTCTACTCTAATCAATGCAAGTATAAGCGACAGGATGAGTAAAGAAAATGTCATGATTTGATAAGTGACATGACCGGCTTTCATCCGTAAATACTGTTTTCTTTCATCAACATTATTGATATAAGCCTCTCTCTTTTTTGCTTCATACTCCGTATAACGTTTAGGATTCTGCCAATAAGTGATCCGGATTATCTGTACGATAGCAGCAACCATTAATCCAACACCCATGGAAAAAATCATAGTTGAATAATAATCAACCTTAACAAAAAATCCTACACATACCAATACAATACCCACTAAAATGTCAATGACGAATGGCTTCTTTTCTTTCATTTTGATTCCTCCTCATAAATAAAAATTTCTTCGATACTCATGTCAAAATACCGGGCAATTTTAAATGCTAACTGAATAGATGGATTATAACGTCCATTTTCTAAAGAGCCGATTGTCTGTCGTGATACATTTAATGCATTAGCTAAATCTTCTTGTTTGATTCCCCGTTGCTTCCGTAAATCTTCCAATCGATTTTTCATGTGAACCTCCTTTCTTATGGAAAGTTTGCTTTCCGTATTTTCATTATATCACGGCTATCGAAAATGTCAAGTTTGCTTTCCGTTTTTTGAAAGAAGATTATAAAACTTGTTTTCTTTTCGACCGCCCTCCACGGACGGTCTTTTGTTTCTTTGGCTTGGAATAGTGTGGTGCTGGCGGTCTATCTGTTGTTTTCGGTTGCTTGCTTCTTTACCGTACATGAGCATTCGCGCCAGATTGCGATAGGTAAGCCAATAGTTTCAAATGTTTTCGGCTTTTCCCCCGCTTAGCACCGTGCATGCGACTTCCACCGCACACGGCGCCCTATGCGCCATATCGTGGCTGACAAGGAATGTGTAATATTGTCCCATAGACAGGGGCGTTGTAGAGCGCTGCCAGCGTGTACGCCTTGATGTTGTCGATCTTGTCGGTGTTGCTTTTCAGACTGTCTATGACATAGTCGATATGTTCACTGTTCAGTTTCAGGAACCGGCTTTTGACAGGCGGGAATTCTCCCGAATTGCTGGAAACACATTTGAGGGAGAGGTAATAGACAGCCATACATTTGCAGGCATGATTAAAATGAATCTTGCAGAGAAAGTTGTCAGCAGCGACGAACTCAACTTAAAGGTAGACGGTCTTGGCTATGACGATGACAGGATGCTTGACAGCGAAGAAATATCTGCATCCCACTGGACAGATGGCAGATGGAATATTGTCATTCCGTTTGAGGTGAACGAGACAGATGTAAAGATGATTGAACTTTTATAGTGATACACATACTACCTATTATGGAAAGGCATTAGCCATTATCCGCGCGGGGTATGAACCGGGGAAATTAAGGTGCATGTATCTGGAGACGGGATTGAACAGCAAGAGATTGCTATTTTAGTGCATGATCTGTAACCTAAATTCCGCAAAAAATTATAACGAGGTGATGAATCAATGAGTTTTCGAGGTGAACAGGTTATTAAAGGGACGACATATGTCTTTGAAGCC
>VSOD01000334.1 GCA_009774655.1 Lachnospiraceae bacterium | reverse complement strand
CTATTGCTGTACTTGTGTTCCATATCAGAGACATAAAGGTAGAACTGGAAGAAATGCGGACTGCTCTGAAGCGGATAGAAGTGCTGCAATATGCCAGAATCGAAACCTCAGTAAAACCTGGCCCGCAAGAGGAGACGGATTATGTCAGCAGCATTGCCATAATGCACGTGGAAAAGCCGGTACAGCGTACCTGGGCAGAAACGATCCAAAGACTGGAGGAATTAGGAAAAGAAAATCCGGACATTGCGGCAATCTACAGGAACAGTTCACAATATCCGGAGGCTATGCTGACAGCCCTGGCAAATAATCCGGAGATGGAGGATTTTGTGGCGGGCTATCTGGACGGTAACGAATACACGGCAGGAGGTCTGACAGAACTGGAAAAGGAGCAGGAATGTCCGCTGCTGCTTCAATGGGACCCACGATGGGGATATGAGCCTTATGGCGGGGACAGCTGTATCGGGCTTGCAGGATGCGGCCCCACCTGCCTGTCGATGATTTTGTATTACCTGACAAGGGATGAGACGCTCACGCCTGACAGGATAGCTGCCTATTCCATGGAGAACGGCTACTATGTAAACGGAACAGGCACCGCATGGGGGCTGATGGAGGATTTTCCTGAAATGTATGGCATCAAAGCCGTAGAACCAAGAATGACAGAACGGAGGGGAGTATATTGCTGCGTTCCTGAAAGACATGACAGATGTACCATAACAGTAGACATAGCCGAGTTCATTACGGATAACACGGAGCGGATAAAGGAGCTGAAACTTTCGGAAGAGGACATGCCGGACGGCTATTATATATACAATCCGGATGAGGAAACTGTTACATGGAAGCTGGACGGGCAGGCCATATATACTTTTATTGATTGGAATGGCGATTTTACTGGTTCTGATTACCCGGAGGAGTACACCACAACGGATGCGGCGGAGTTTCAGAAGTATATTGGAACATATGAAGATTCGCAGCCGGGGATGCCGTTTTTCTTCCAGATAGAGGATGGAATGGTAAAGGTTATTCTGGAGAAGCAGTTTGCATAAGGGCAGTTTGCTTATTTGGCAGGATTGTATTCTGAAGAATATGGAATTTTAAGCCGATAAAGTTGATCCATGTCCGTATTTCGGGGAAAAAACCTGTAAGTTGGGAAAAATCAAAGTTTTTTCTGGCTTTGCATATATAATGAAAAGTAGCATATTGGTAGGGCAATTTGATATGTATCCAAAGAAAAACAGGAACCCTATTGTCTATGCAGACGGATATAAAATGATTATACGAAGAAAAGTTATACGGAGGATAAGTACAGCAAAAGACTGACAACAAAAGGGGAATTATAAATATCGGTACCATTTAGCTGAAACTTAAGGCACAGCAACCAACAGGTATGGAAACAGCGTTTTCATAGGGCATGACATAGAAAAGCCAGCGGCACAGATACCAGTCTGACCTGCTGGCTTTTCTTTTTTTCGCCATACTACGTCTGTCTGGCTTCCAAAACGGAAGGGGCAGCATGGGGATTGCCTTCTGCCAGGGCGGCGGCCGTGGCCACCAGGACGGACAGGCTCCTTTCGTCACAGAGCGTGAGCAGCCTTAACAGCTCCTGGTATGTAGAGCCGGTCCTGTCATGGCTGTCCTGGAAGATACAATCATCTGCGGATATATCCAGTGTCCTGCAGATATGGTAGAAATTTTCAATGCTTGGGGAACAGCGGCAGCGCTCCAGATCCTTCTGGAAGGACACGGAATGGTCGAGTAGCTCCGCGCACTGCGCCTGGGTCAAATGTTTTTTCTTCCTGGCTCTCTTTAAGGCGGCGCTGAAGATCTGGGCATCATTGATGGATAAAGACATTATGGTCACCTCCTATAAGTAGTGTATTGCCATACCTTACAAATGTAAAAATGGTATAGACATACTTAAAAGTAGAGTAATAGCATACTAGGCATCCAGACATCTGGTGAACAAAAAAAACATGGTTCATCAGGGTTTTGTGGTTCTTTCTGATGTTTGGGTAACTCCGTCATTCTCGCTTTGCTTTACTAGGCCAATTTGGCGGCTTGTAGCAAATCCTGAGAATATGAGGATACCCAAAGTACAGAAAGAACCGGTTTTGTTTGGGTGCCTTTTTGCTGCCATGGGAGAGGTACATGGTCTGTAAGTGGGGAATTTTCATAAGCCGGGCACCAGTGGGGGGATTGGGTTAAAAAAATCATAAGCTTTCTGGGGGTGTCCTGCACCCAACATGGTAGTCTTACACACTACTTTTTGGAGGAAGGAAAAAATTTATGGGAAAAGAGTGTCTATCCGTGCTTTCGGGCGGATAGATGCTCTTTTATTTTTGCGACTGAAACCTATATAGATCATTTTATCAGAGGGCCTCCGGTCCTGCGGTTCAAAGGGAAACGTGGAACAAAGACTGGAGGACGAAAGAATGGAGAAAAAACAAACAGATTCGGTACAGAACCGATTTACGGCATACCTGATGGCGGCGGTGGCAAATAAGCGCATCAGCTATTTTGAACAAAGGAACCGGTATAAAGAGAGGGAATACATACAGGTGGATCTGCTGGAGAAAAACCATGTGGATTTCGAGGCGCAATATCGTACTTATCTGGCAGAGCAGGCGCTCCTTGCCTATTTTGGATACGGGGATAGCCTGGAATGTATACCGGAGATAGACAGCATACAGCTCGCAAAGTGTATCAGTCGCTTAAAGGATCAGGAACGCAGGATATTGTTTGCACGGGTATTCGGGGAACTGGATTTTACGGAACTTGGCAGAAAATTCAGCTTGGAGCCAAAGCAGGCGGAAATGGCTTATTACTATATCATCCGCAAGCTGCGCAAAGGAATGGGGGTGCGGAGATGAATTTTGAAATGCTGCTTGAGAGGGCAAAGACAGGGGATAAAGAGGCGCGGGAGAAAATCTTTCGGATGTACCGTCCCCTGTTGATTAAAAACGCAATGGATAAAAATGTGTTTGACGAGGATCTGTATCAGGAGCTGTCAGCCACGCTGCTAAACTGTATCCAGAAGTTCCGGATATAGCGCATTGGAATTGGCAGTATATTTGTTGTAATCTGGCAGTCCTTTGCGTATAAAATGATGTGTCGCAAAAGGTATACCATTGGAGATAGTTATTCTGGCAGGTATATGCCCCTGTTTTTCTGTCGCAAAAGGTCTGTTTTGGATATTGCGATGTCGCAGGAATAGCAAATACCTTTTGCGACACGGATTTTTATGGAAGGAGGGCTGTCATGTCAACAAAGAAGTTCGGATATGTGCGCGTATCCACCCGTGAGCAGAACCCGGAGCGGCAGATCCACATCCTACGGGACGAGGAGGGCATCGACGAGCGCGACATCTATGTAGAGAAAGAATCCGGGAGACAGTTCGAGCGCCCAGTGTACCGCTCCCTGGTTGATAACATCCTGCGGGAAGGCGACCTGCTGGTGGTGACGGAGCTGAAGCGGTTTGGGAGGAACTACGGCGAGATTTACAAGGAGTGGTTCCATATCACAAAGGAGATCGGCGCCGATATTAAAGTGACTTCCATGCCGATTCTGGATACCACGCAGTCGAAGGAACTGGTGGGGCAGCTTATCACGGATGTGGTGCTGGCGGTGTTCGCATATGTGGCGGATGAAGACTGGACGGAGCGGCGTGAGCTGCAGCGCCAGGGCATTGAGGTGGCAAAGGCGGACGGAAGGCATCTGGGAAGACCAAGGGTGGAATACCCGGAGAACTGGGAGGACTGTTATGAAAGATGGAAAAGCGGCGTGATCTCGGCAAAGGAGGCAATGACGCTGACCGGACTCAAGAAGGACAGTTTTTACCGGCTGACTAAAAAATATGAGTTGCAGATGAAGGATGCAGAGGAGGAAAAGTTATGAACGAAGATAGAGCTATGGAGAAAGAAAAAATCCTGCAGGTCATGGAAAAGTACCGGGATTATTTTAAGGAGTGGAATGCGGATGTGGCGTTTGGCGTCAATAAGAGTAATATTTTTTATGTGCTGGCACCAAGAAATGAATTTGAAACCTTCCTGTTTTTTCAGACGGCGGATCAGCTTGAAAAGATCATACTGGGCACGATTGCGGAAAATGTGGAGATCATCATGGAAGCCGGCATGGAAGAAATATCCGTAGGGTTTTCGGCTGATAAGATGGATGGCGAGTATGGAAAGAGCATAGAACATTATCTGCCGGGACTTGTGCATAAGCTGGATGTGATCTGCAAGACCGGGGAGGAATGGCAGAATATGATGAGGGTAACATTTAACTCTCTGAAGAATGTCTGCGCGGAAATAACGGAAAAAGAACAGAAAAATGTGTAAAAAATTTCAAGGAAACAGGGAGAAGGGGACTCCTTATTATATGAGAATAAATTTAGAGGAGGTCTGTTTTATGAAGCAGGGTACATTATTTTATGACAGGGAAAGCGGCAGGTACAATTTCTTTTATACCGACGGGGATGGAAACAGGCGCGATTACGGCGGCATCCATTGTGGGGAAGTCTTTGAGTTCAGGCTGAATGAGGTCTGGATTCCCGCCCGCGTGGAAATGGGTGATGACAGGAAGTGGTATCTGGTGGGTTTGCCGGAGCTGAGGCTGGACGGACTGGAGGTAAGGACGGAATAGAAAGAAGCCGATATTATCTGTGAAATTATATTACCGGTATAATGACAAACGGGCTGATCGGTGATATAGTGGTTACAGTAAATAACAAATGGGACGGATAAGTCCGGAAAGGAAACGATCATGGCAACAGTTAATTTCGCTGCGAATGGTTTCGCATATTATCTGCATAGCGAACATTATGAGGCACTGTTCAGTAAAGAA
>VSOD01000333.1 GCA_009774655.1 Lachnospiraceae bacterium | reverse complement strand
ATACTCGTTATCATCTTTTTTCAAATATTGTTCTATTGACGTATTAAAAAGTTTATTGCCTGCATTCCCTCCATTTTGCCTTATCCACTCTTCCTCAAATGAATCATAGTTGACCGGTCGGAGCACTTGTCTGTCCAGTTCACGGTTATCATACAGAAGCAAAATATTCTTTTTTTTCATAAATATCAGCCCTGCCTTTCTGGTTCATCTGCATAGACTTCCCATGTCTACGCGCGCCTGATCATTTTCAGCATTCTCCCTTTAACAGACCTGTCTTTTAATTCCTGCAGTTTATTCTGATCCAACTCTATTTTCGTTCCTTTGTCAATCGTCATGATTTTTCTCTCAAAGGGAAGCTGATAATTCTCCGGATACGCATAAGCCGGTGTCAGCAGCTTATAATTCCCATATTTCCATACATAATGATTCAAATGAGACTCATCATGCCATTTTGCAATGATGTCTTTCTCATAATCCCTCCGAATCTCATCATCCAGTTCCTTTGCCATACCAAGAAAAGCCGCTCTCTTCCCCCCGTTTACTGCGCCATACACATAATCCCTTCCTTTGCCCCACGGAATACTCGCACTGGAAATCCTCCTGCGCTCATAAGGCATTCTCCAAACGCTGCAGTTATAATATCCTGGATGCTGTACCACCAGCAAATCCTGTTCCGTCGGCAGAAACTCCTCCTCCATGATTTCCTGCCTGCATACAGTATTGGCATTAAGAAAAAAAAGATAATCGTAATCTTCCAGACGCTCGCTGATGCTGACAAACATATGAAAACGAAACAGCGTATTGCCCGGCCATCCCAAATTCTCCTGCCGGATACGATGTATCCTCAAATTTCTCTCTTCGTCATACAGCTTATCTGCATCTGTAAAGACAAAGTACTCCACCTTAGACTGCCTGAGAAAATATCTTTCCATGCTCCTGTAAAAATCTTCCCAGAAAACCGAATATTTCCCGGTGCAAATATACAAAATTGCAACATGTAACCCATTATTCAATCGCACGTCCTCGATTCTGACCACTAACCTGTCTTTTATGATAACACGGCCCATCCTTCACAACAGATATCCTGTGACTTACATAAATGATTCCACTTAGAAGGCGAGACCACTATCTTATCCATCCTGTTATCCAGCCATGCTCCCCACCAGCTGAAAGTACTGTTTGCAATAATATGGTGCCTGCATCTGCTCATTAAATACATATCCTTGTATGAGTCTTCACCTCTGTTTTCCGCTATGACGTAACATTGATAGTCCTTCAACATTCCCGCTGCCTGTTCCGGTTCATCTGAAAAGACATAAAAAATCGGATTCTCTATCCTCATGGCAATGTATTGGATTGCCTGCCTGTAATAGGATGTAGTACATATGTTCCCATACAATTCTTCCGTTTGGCGATAATCCCCCAAGCGGACATGCACAGACACAGAGTTGTTCTTGGCCATCTGTTTCTCCCACCGCCTCACTTCCTCCGTATCTATACTTTGAAAACAGATCCTATCCCGCACCTTACACGACACATCCGCAAAATACTTCTCACTCTGCCAGTATCCACTCAGGAAGCCATCCGTCATTGTAAGAATCTGAGGATTAAAATCATACCGCTTCTCCTTGCGGTATTTCTTTCGCCCGAACCAATACCGGAATACCCGGTCTGTCAAACGTGAATTGTCCGCATAATATCGATGTAGTTCCTTCCTGTCAGCAACTTCAGGATTCAATCCAAGTTTTGCAAGTTCATATGCCCTCTTCTCTTTGCCATCCACATAGTCGGAAATATCAACCTTCGTCTTGATTCCCTTCTGCCTGAACATCTCATACAGAGCATATTGAAACAACTGGTTGCCAAGTCCTCCCTGTATTCTAATAATTATCATATCTTCTATCCCTGCAAAATATCCACTTACAGGCAAGTCTCTGCCCTATTTCCTCAAAAGTGCGACCGTTAAAAAGAACCCCACATTTCTCCACAAAAGAAGTTCTCTCTCCGTTTTTCCATTTCTTGCCAGCCGTATAATACCTCACCAGCTTTTCTTCCTCATGCTTATGCCTGGTTCTGTAATTCGCAATCTCTTCCTCTGTGTATATCCTGTTTTTTCTTAGCTGATCTGCCAGATACGGGGACACAATTTTTTGGCTTGCAATATTCTGCTGTGTCATGCCCCTGCAATTGATCCTGTACCGAAGCAAGGGCTCTGGTACAACACCTATTCTATATCCGCCTAAACAAACTCTGATCAGAAAATCATAATCATCTGCGCACGGAATATCTCTGTAAGCATTCAATTTCTCATAGACGGTTTTCCGAACAAGCCAGGTCGGATGTGGTACAGCATTCATATATTTTAAATATTGGCACAAATATTTATGGTGTGACGGATACTTCCTAATCTCCCCCGTCAGCTTTCCTTCCATATCCATCAGGCTTGTATAGCTCCCTACCAGATCAAGCCTTTGCGCTTTCCCATATAGCAGCTGTTTCTCGATCCGCTCCTCCTCTGAATAGTCATCTTCATCCATCCTGCAGATAAACTCTCCCCGGCATAAACCAATTCCTCTGTTCAAGCTGTGCAGTAATCCAATATTTTTCTCATTGATGTAATATTGCAATCTGGGTTCATATTTTGCCAGATCAGCCAGATAAGTGCGCATTTCCTCATGCTCAGGATAATCAAGCATCACTATGATCTCAATATTCCGATAAGTTTGCTGCCTGACAGATTCGATCGCCCTGGATACTACTGGTACACTCTCTTTATATATGCTTATGAGTACACTGACTAACTGGTTATCTTCCATCTCTTTCCTTCCAAATACGCCCCCACAAAATATTACGAAACCATATTCTGATACAATCTATATACCTCAGCCGCATTCATTTCTATCGAATATTTCTCCCTGATTGCAGTCGCACCTGCTTCTGCAATCTTGTCTGTCTCTTTCTTATTTTCATACGCATACTGAATGTTCTCTGCCAGCTTCTCTATGTCCCCAAACTCATAGCGCAGTCCTGTCTTCTTATGTTCTGCCAACTCCGTATAGGTAGCAATCGCCAGCAATCCTGCTGCCATATACTCAGCAACTACCGTTCCAAAAGCATCACCTCTGGAAGATAAAATTCCGACATCATAATCTACGAGCAGTTTCGGTATATTATTCTGATATCCCAAAAACCTGACTTTATCTTCCATGGCATTTTTCTTTATATACGACTGAAGCTGGCGAAAATAGTCGGGATACGGCTCCCCAATCAAATCCAAAGTCACATTTAGACGAGCTTCCTCTGGAAGTTTGACCATCGCCTGCAAAATCTGAAGCTGTCCCTTGCTTTTCTCGATTCTACCAACACAAACCAGCCTCAACTGGTTGTCTTCCCGCTTTTTTCTCCTGATAAACTTATCGATATCTACTCCCTCGTAGATTACCTCCATCTTTCCCTTATCCAATCCTGCCCTGCACCAGTACTCTCTGACCTGTCTGGTCACTGCGATGAACCGATCCGCATTTCTGTTAATATACTGATAGCAATATGGTTTATAATGCACAATCTTCACATGCCCCTGATTCAATTCTTTGATATGCCAGACATGCCGTATCCCGGTTTTCCTGCTGATGTAAGCTCCTATATCAATCCGGATATGATTAGAATGAATAATCTCTATCTCATCCCAATTAATCCCACAGCGCATTATCCCTCTCTGCGTCAAAGCTCCCCGCAAATACAATAAATATTTTACAATATGCTTAGCCGCATTTAAAATCGGGCTGCTGTAAGCAGAGCCCGCCATAATATCC
Organism: Lachnospiraceae bacterium; assembly: GCA_009774655.1. Classification (GTDB taxonomy): domain Bacteria; phylum Bacillota; class Clostridia; order Lachnospirales; family Lachnospiraceae; genus UBA3282. The sequence continues at coordinate 1,042 of VSOD01000333.1, read as the reverse complement.
CTGTACCAATAAGAATAATTCTCGATTCCCTGCTCATCACACAAATCATTAAACGCATTATGCTTCTTAGTCAGCACTACCGGCACGACTCCATATGTGTTCTTTAACTCTATAATCATATCAATCTGTGTCTTCGCCGCGCCATATTTATAATCAGCCGTGGAAATAAATAAAACCTTCATTCTTAATCTCCATCATTACTCATGACTTTCCTTATCGTACATCTGCCTCTTCAAATGATACTGTACATCTTCCAGTATCTTACGATTTGCGGATATTACATCGGCAAGCATACCAATTACAAAGGTCACAAAACCAATGATAATCAAAGTACACGCCAGAATTAATGACTGCGTATGGCCTGTCCCATAACCGTTCATATAAAAAACCATAAACCTGATACCAATACCAATACCGATCAGAATAGGTATGATTGCAACCACCGAAAAACAGTATAACGGCTTATACATCATCAATGCTCTCAAAATCGTGAGCATGGACTTCTTCACATAAGCGTACATACTATGGAACAATCTGGACTTACGCAATTCCGGATTCGTCCTGACCGGAACAGAAGTAATGGCCATCCGGTTTCGCCCTGCCTGCACAATCGTTTCCAAAGTATACGTATAATCATTGATCACATTAACCCGCATAGCCGCATCTCTGCTGAATGCCCGAAAGCCACTCGGTGCATCTGGTATGGCGGTCTTAGACGCCTTCCTCACAACCCAGCTGCCAAAATGCTGCAGTTTCTTCTTCATCCAGGAAAAATTCTCAGTCTCATCTATCGGTCTTTCCCCAATGACAATGTCTGCCTTATTTTCTATAATCGGCTGTATCAGTTTCGGAATGTCCGCCGCGCAGTATTGATTGTCCGCGTCTGTATTAACAATAATATCAGCACCGTTTCGCAGACATTCATCAAGTCCGGCCATGAATCCCTTCGCCAGCCCCTTGTTCTGCGGAAAACTCACGACATGATGTACACCCCAGTTCTTCGCTACTTCCCAGTATTATCATTACAGCCATCATCTATGAT
>VSOD01000332.1 GCA_009774655.1 Lachnospiraceae bacterium | reverse complement strand
CGTCGACTGCAGCTCGCCTTTCTCCTCCACCAGACCTTCCTCTATCAGTTCCTTTGTGATCTGCGTTGCTGTAGGCAGGCTGATCTTCATATTATAAGAAATATCCGGATTTGATACCGTCCCGTTCCTGCAGATGTAGCGAAAAACCCTGTTTCTGTTTCTCTTCTTTACTTCCATGTTGGTTACTTTCTTTCCGTCCATTCCAATGCTCCACATCTTTATTAAAGTATTTTCTTAAGTGTAACACTACTCTCCGGGAAAAGCAACCTGCCTGGATGCCTGAAACCTTAAATAATACTTACCACTCCGCGATCAGCGGTCTCGGATACATCCACCACTGTTCAAAATCCGCCGCATACTGAGAACAGAAAATACTCGGATCGGTGGGATACGCCCAGGAAGTCCATTTATGGTAGCGCTCCATGAAGTTCACGGCCTAACCGGCCGCCAATGCCAGAAGCTCACTGACCGATCCGTAAAAAAAAGAAAAAATAATGCTGGCCAGCACAAACTCCGAACCGATCAACATTAAAAACGTGCCCGCCTTATAGCGGATGATATTTCTATAGATCACCAGCGTACAATAAAAGGTAGAAATCTCATTCCGTTCCCGCGTGGCCCGGTGTCCTGCTGCCGACTTTAAAAATGTCTGATAAAAGCAGAGCATCTTCACCGCATTGACCACGATAGGCAGATCGTAAAAATCCGCAGTGCAGGTCGGAAGCGGAATCGTCAGGCTGCGCTTCTGTCCCTGAAAAGTGATCTGCGGATTTCTCAGCACATGATAAGTATGCTGAAACAGCCCGCTCCGCTCCCTGCTGTAGCGTTTCATAAAGGGCCATCTTTTCCAGGAAGACAGCCCCGGCACCTGCTCATGCAAAGCCAGCAGATTCTCCTGAAAGAGACTGCTCTGTTTATTGCAGTAGAGGGAGATCACCGAGATCACCGCCGAACCGAAGGTGGCAAAAATAGAACCCAGCGGAATACATTCCGTCAGCGCAGCGTCCGTGATACATTCCCTGAAAATAAGATACGTCACATACACTGTAACGCCAAACGAAAACAACAGCAGAAGCATTTTCAGAAACCGGAACAAAACCGCAAACCGGATGACCATCCTCGCTTTTCTGCTGTTGATCTGGAGAAGTTCCCCTTCTCTCACACTGTAGTTGTATTCCATGCCGCCGCTCCGTCTTCTGCCTGCAAATTTACGGTCCTTACCCTTTTCGTCCTCAGATCGCCTTCTCCTTCCACTTTCCTCTCCGGTAGAAGACATACGTGATCAGCGCTCCGATCAGCCAGGAAGCCAGCAGCGAGATAAAGATGCATTCCTGCCTTCCGTTCGGCAGCTGCGCCGTTCTTGTAAAGAAAGAAATGCCGTAGGCAATGGGCACGCGGATCAGGATCGTCGTCGCAATGGAAATCCACATGGGCGTCATCGTATCGCCCGCGCCCCGCATAACGCCGGAAAGACTCTGGGTCACTGCCATGGCCACATAGCCCACCGCAAGGATCCCCATCATGTCCCGGCTTAAATCCACCAGTTCCGGCGTCCTGGTAAAGATCCCCATCAACGCCTTGCCAAAAAGCAGGATCAAAGCCGTGATCACCGCCGAAGTCACCACCGCGATCAGTGTTCCCTGCTTCGCTCCCGTATCTACCCTGTCCTGCCGTCTTGCCCCTACGTTCTGTCCCGCATAGGTGGTCATAGCCGTTCCGAAGGAAAAGTTCGGCATCATCGCAAAGCCGTCCACACGCATGACGATCACGTTGGCAGCGATAAACATCTCCCCGAAGCTGTTGGTCAACGACTGCACCACGATCATTGCCATGGAAAAGATCGCCTGCGTAATACCGGAAGGAAGCCCCAGCTTAATGATCTTCCTGGTGTACTTCCGCTGCAGTTTCAGATAACAGGGCTTTAAATCGAACAGATCCTGCATCCGCATCAGCCGGAACAGACAGAGAAGCGCCGAGATCGCCTGCGCGATCACCGTCGCCAGCGCCACACCGTTGACGCCCATACCCATTTTTGCCACAAACAACAGATCCAGCACGATATTGATCATGGTGGAGACAAGCAGATACAGCAGCGCGGACATGGAATCCCCCAGTCCCCGCAAAACACCGCTTAATATATTGTAGAAAGCCAGTCCCGCAGAACCGATAAACAGGATCAGCAGATACGACTGACACCATTCAATGATCGAGTCCGGCGTATCCAGAAGCTCCAGCAGCGGCTTTGCCACCATAGAGGCCACTATCATGACAAACAAAGTGGCGATCCCCGTCAGCGTGATGCAGTTGCCGATGGTAGTAGACAGCTTCTCCCGCTCCCTGGCGCCGAAATACTGCGACACCATGATACCCGCTCCCACACTGATTCCCACAAAAAGCACGATCAGCAGATTGAGGATCGGCCCGGCGCTTCCCACCGCCGCCAGCGCATTGTCCCCCACATAGTTTCCTACGACCACGCTGTCCACCGTATTGTACAGCTGCTGGGCAATATTTCCCACCAGCATCGGAACCGCAAACAACACGATCTTCTGCCAGGGCGAACCTTCCGTCATGTCCACCGGCTCAATAAATTTCTTTAGTATTCCCATAACACCTCTCCTGCTCTATACCGTCAGCCATCATCATGCCGACTCATAATGCACCGGCTCAAACCCTGCCGCCGGCTCATGCCATGTAAACACTAATTATACACGTACCGATTTATAATGTCACGTGGTTTTTAAATGTTTCCAATTTCCTGCTATGCTTTTGCATCAAAACGATTCTGAGGGCTATCCTCATTTGCCGATTCTTCACCTGCCATCGCAATCCCTCTCCTGGCACTTCCCCACGCCTCATTATAGATCATGCACATTTCCGTCTGTCTGGATGCCTCCGCATTGGTGGTATACATCGTCCACCCATTGTTGGAATAAGTCGCCACCATCTCACCGTTCTTATCATAAAACTCTATGTAATCGCTGTTGCCTGACGGCAGTTTCTGATATTTCACTTTTCCTTCCAGAAGCGTTGCCACAAAATCTATGGGTTTAATCACAGTCTGCCTGTTCTTTGAAACAGCTTTCAGGCCAGAAGTAATGATCCCTTTTCTGTCCGGAGACACTTCCGAGGTGTAGCTTTTCATCAGCCTGTTAAATCCTTCTGATTTGTTCTGGAACTGCCCCTTTGCAAAATCCTCATATGCCTGTTCCCTGATTTGCCTCCGGTATTCTTCATCACTGATGCCGCTTTTCTTTTTGGAGAAAACATAGTTGTCATTGAAGTCCGGCAGATGGATACCTCCTGTGCTTCCTGTTCCTGAAAAATATCTGTTCTGCAATGAATTGGACGAATTAACCTGCATTATTCCACCCTCTCCTTTAAATTTCCTAATCTGTTCAGCACTTCATACATCCGGCCACTGCCAAACATATAATTTTGCAAAACAAGCGGCTTCCCCGCCTGCCCGCTTTCCCGGTGCAGCTTAATATTCCAGCCTTCATATCGCTGAATGATGCAGCCAACTGCATCACCGTATGCTTAATTTTATCCATTAAATTCCCTGTTTTTTGATAACACTGTCTCCATCATGACATTTGCATCATAAGCGTTGGATACCACCGACATCTGCTGCTTACTGCTCCACGCCTTTGCCAGCCTGCTTCTCTCCTGCTCCTGCTTTGCAATCTTTTCATTCAACATTTCCTGCTGCTGTCTCTTAACCTGCATCCGCTTTTCCAAATATTCCTCCAACAGCTCCTTCTGCCTGTCTCTCTTTACACTCGTTTTCTTATAAAAGCTGTTTTGAGAACGTGCATAAAATTCCGAATCATTGTTAACAGACCAACTATCTGCTCTGTAATCTTTAGCAGTGGCTCCTACCGTAATCACCATAGAACAATCTGGAGCGGGAGCAACAGAACCAGTCATATCACGTCTGATTACAGATAACATTTGTTCCCTATACTTTGGATCAGCTTTCATATTCTTAAATGCTTCTTCTGATATGTTGATTGCAACATTCGCTATTGTTCTATCCTTTGGTATCTTATCAATTTCAGCATAAAATTCCTTCTTGAACAGTTCCATTTCTTCTGCTTCCGATAATTCTCCTGTTTTCTTCACTGTCTCATTTTTCTGTGCCGTGTATGTACTCCCATACACATTGTTGTAGTTGCTTCCAATTCCTGAAATTGCCATGATTTCGTCCTCCTTGATAAAATTTCTATTGTTAATGACGGCCCCTCTGTCATTCGGAGCCGCCCCTGCCCCCTTATGATTTCTGTTTCTGCCGTCACTTAATTTATCGGCAGATTTTGTGTTATTTTGGGATGCATGGAACGAAAGGTATATAAAATGGAGCGAAAGGTATAAATGCAATGAAGAAATTACAAAAGACAGCCAGTTATACACATTACCGTAGCGGAAAGACCGACAAAGACCATTTCGTCGGAGTCGGCATTGCCAGGGCCTTTGCCTACAAAATGAAATTGGAGGCCATCAAACATCAAGGAGAACGGTCGGATTTAACTTCTCGTCAAGTTGGCGAGAAGTCCAGCACTTGTCCTTTCAAGGCTTGGAAATACTGCAACATCAGCGCAGGGTGTTGCGGGATAGGAGAGATGTGCGCCTTACTCGGATTGAGCCGGATTGTAAAAACCCGACTTATCTGAAAACGGTGTTAGGCGTTGGGTACAAGTTCAGTGCTGACGCTACAGAAAACGGTGCTTTGTAGAACGTTCTTTTTCTAACTTTGAGCAAAAAATATGCACCATGCTAAACTGCCTTTCCTTTACAAGTGCCTGTTGTTCTTCAATACTTATAACCCGATTAGGTTCTAGAGGATGGTCAAAAT
>VSOD01000331.1 GCA_009774655.1 Lachnospiraceae bacterium | reverse complement strand
GATAAAGTGAGTTATGAGGAGTTGTACCGATGGGGCAGGCAGCTGCTGGAGGAGGCGCAGGTACCTGATGCCGGGAATGATGCCAGGCTGCTTCTGGAGTGGTGCTGCGGCACAGACCGGAATACGCTGCTGGCACACGGAGATCGTGTGGTTTCCGGGGAAGAAGAGACGAAGTACCGGGGGGCTGCAGAGAGCAGGCAAAAGCGTGTGCCCCTGCAGCATATTACGGGCTGTCAGGAATTTATGGGTCTGACTTTTGAGGTTAACGACAATGTGCTCGTGCCCCGGCAGGACACGGAAATCCTGGTAGAAGAAGTGCTTAAAAATCTGCATGACGGGATGCGGATTCTGGATCTGTGTACCGGCTCCGGTTGTATTTTGCTCAGTCTGCTGCACTATTCGAACGACTGTGTGGGAGTGGGGACGGATCTGTCGGCAAAGGCGTTGCAGACGGCGAGACACAATGCCGGCAGGATTGTGCCGGGGAGCTCTGCGGACAGCGCGGCGGCAGAGGGAGCGGGCCATTTACACAAGGACACGAACACGGAAGAAACGAGTGTTATTTTTATAGAGGGAGATCTGTTTCAGGGGTTGGAGCAGGAAGAGAAATTCGATATCATTGTGTCGAATCCGCCTTATATAAGAACAGATGTCATAGATACGCTGATGCCGGAGGTACGGGAGCATGAACCGCGTATGGCGCTTGACGGCGGAGCGGACGGCCTTCTTTTTTACAGGAAGATCACGGATCGGGCCGGGGAGTATTTGACCGGCGGCGGTATGCTTTTTCTGGAGATCGGTTATGACCAGGGTGAGGATGTGAGCCGTCTTATGGAGGCGGCCGGCTTTACGCAGGTGGAAATCTTCAAAGATTATGCAGGGAACGACAGAGTGGTGCAGGGTGTGTGGAGTGCCTGCTCTTCCGGCAGAGCATGAGGCACAGAGACTTTTTTGCTTCACTGTCCGGGCAGGTTTGGACGCGGATCTGTGCAGGGGTTCGGATTCGCAGGCTGCACAAAATGGAGGATTATTATGTTTGACAGGTTAGACGATTTATTGCGGAAGTTCGAGGAGATCATGAACGAACTGAGCGAGCCGGATGTGGCGAACAACCAGGAGCGTTTCCGGGCGCTGATGAAGGAGCAGAGTAATCTGACCCCGATCGTGAACGCATACAGGGAATACAAAAAGTGCAATCAGGATATCGAGGACTCTCTTTCCATGCTGGAGAGCGAGTCTGACGAAGAGATGCGGGAAATGCTGAAAGAAGAGCTTTCCGAGGCGAAGAAGCGGGTGGAGGCGCTGGAGAAGGAGCTGAAGATCCTGCTTCTGCCAAAGGATCCTAACGACGAGAAGAATGTCATCGTGGAGATCCGTGCCGGTGCCGGCGGTGATGAGGCGGCGCTTTTTGCGGCAGAGATCTACCGTATGTATGTCCACTATGCGGAGGGCCGGCGGTGGTCGGTGGAGACGATGGAAGTGGAAGAGATCGGCATCGGGGGCATGAAGAGTGTGACTTTCATGGTGACCGGGCAGGGCGCCTACTCTGTACTCAAGTATGAGAGCGGGGTACATCGTGTACAGCGTGTGCCGGAGACGGAGTCCGGCGGGCGGATCCATACCTCGACGATCAGCGTGGCGGTCATGCCGGAGGTAGATGATGATATTGATATCGTAATTGAAGATAAGGATATTCGCATAGACGTTATGAGAGCGTCCGGGAACGGCGGACAGTGCGTCAACACAACGGATTCGGCAGTGCGTCTGACTCATTATCCTACCGGAATTGTGGTATATAGCCAGACCGAGAAATCCCAGATCCAGAACAAGGCCAAGGCATTTGCTCTGCTGAAAGCAAAGCTCTACGATATAGAACAGCAGCAGCGGCATGACGCGGAGGCCGAACTGCGCAGGAGCCAGATCGGCACCGGCGACCGCTCCGAGAAGATCAGAACCTACAATTTCCCGCAGGGACGTGTGACGGATCACCGGATCAATCTGACGATCTATAAGCTGGATAAGGTGATGAACGGGGATATTCAGGAGATCATTGATGCCTGCATCGCTGCCGACCAGGCGGCGAAGCTGCTGAAGATGGGAGAAAGTTAAGACGGCTGAGCCGACCGGTATGACCGGCAGGTGACCGGCGGGCGGCAGCAGAAAGCGGTAAGGAGATTCGAAAACATGGACGCTATGGATCACAGGAAACGCTGTTTTTGGGCAAATCCGCAGAATGAACTGTATATAAAATATCATGACGAAGAGTGGGGGCAGCCGGTGTATGATGATCACCGGCTGTTTGAAATGCTCATTCTGGAGTCTTTTCAGGCGGGCCTGTCGTGGGAGTGTGTGCTGAACAAGCGGGAGGCTTTTAGAAAAGCCTTTGACGGATTTGATCTTGAAAAAGTATGCGGCTACGATGCGGAGAAGATGGAGGCGCTCAGGCAGGATGCCGGTATCATCCGCAACAGGTTGAAAATAAAGGCAGCAGTAAATAACGCGCGCATTTTTAAAAAAATCATCGAAGAGTTTGGCAGTTTTTCGGCTTACCTGTGGGGGTACACCGGTGGAGAGGTGATTGTCGAAAATGATAAAGCCAGTTCCCCATTGTCCGACGCCGTCTCCAAAGACTTAAAAAAACGCGGCATGACATTTGTGGGGACAACGATCATTTATGCGTACCTGCAGGCAGTAGGTGTTATTTATTCACATGATAATGAGTGTTATTTATATAAGAAGAAGGATATACAAAAGGAAGAACTGGCAAAGTGTCCGCAGGGGGATCCGGAAGAGCTGTCTGGAAAGTAAAAGTTGACACAGGGGAGATACGAAGGATGAAAAAGAAAGAACTGGCACTGGCGGTCATAGAGCGACTGAAGAAAGAATATCCGGATGCGGCGTGTTCACTCGATTACGATGAGGCGTGGAAATTGTTGGTCAGCGTGCGGCTGGCGGCGCAGTGTACAGATGCAAGGGTGAATATCGTGGTGGAAAAGCTGTATGAGCGTTTTCCGGATGTGGCGGCGCTGGCGGAGGCTCCGGTGGAAGAGATTGAAAAGATCGTGCACCCCTGCGGGCTGGGCAACAGCAAAGCGCGGGATATCAGCGCCTGCATGAAAATGCTTCAGGAAGAATACGGCGGAAGAGTGCCGGATGATTTTGACGCACTTCTAAAACTGCCGGGGGTGGGGCGCAAGAGTGCGAATCTTATTATGGGAGACGTCTTCGGAAAGCCGGCTATCGTCACGGACACGCACTGCATCCGTCTGTGCAACAGGATCGGGCTGGTGGATAACATCAAAGAACCAAAGAAAGTGGAGATGGCACTGTGGAAGATCGTACCGCCAAAGGAAGGCAGCGATTTCTGTCACAGGCTGGTCTGGCACGGCAGGGAGGTGTGCACGGCGCGCACGAAGCCGTACTGTGATAAATGTTGTCTGCAGGATATATGCGGAAAGAAGTTGTAAGAGTGTGAGGGACAATGAGCAAAAAATTGGCTGTGCAAATGTTCAGGAGAAGAGACCGGAATCTTTGCACAGCCAATTTCTGCATATATTGTCGGCACATTTTTATAAGATGACATCAGACGGCAGCAGATTACATCTGATGAAATTAGATGACCGGGACGCTGAACGGCCCGTTACTCTGGGCGGTCTCACCGGAAGGAATCTTGTGTGTCCGATAGTAGGTGGGGGTACAGCCCAGGAACTTTTTGAATAATTTGTTGAAATAACTTACGTTATTAAAACCGACAGAGAGGGCGATATCGGCGATGGACATCGGCTCCTTGATCTGTTCGATCATCTTCTTGGTCGCTTCAAGAATGCGGTATCTCATCAGATATTCAAAAGGTGTCATCTGCAGAGTCCGGGAAAAACAGCGGCAGCATTCGCTCTTGCTGATATGGATGCTGTCTGCGATCTCTTCTAAGGAAATGGGGTCGGCATGGTGCTTTCTGATAAAAAGCATGGCCTGTTTCACACGCTGCTCATCAAGAGAAACATGCGGGGGTGGGGCGGTATCCAACTTGGGAAGTTTGGAGATCAACTCGGACCAGAAATGACAGAGATACCCTTTCGTAGCAATCTCGTAACCAAATTGCTTCGTCACATTGGCGGCGATCGTATCGTTGACGGCATCCAGCATATGCTCGTGCCAGGGATTGGTCTCGTTCAGCACCAGAATCTTGAATAAATGGTAATTCTGGATGGGGAGAAGGAACTGCGTATGCAGATAACTGCTCTTATGGCCGAACAAAAAGTCCGGATGGAACACGAGAGAATAGAATGTGCAGTTCTTCTGATCCATGGACTGGATCGAATGCATGACATTCTGGTTGATGATGATACCCTGTCCCGGTTTCAGCGGATAGGAGGCGTCATCGGTGACTACTTCGGCAAAGCCGTTATTGATGATCAGGATCTCCATCTCTTCATGCCAGTGCCAGCGTATTCTGTTCATGTAGGATTTACTCAGGTCGAGGTAAGAAACGGCCACCGGGTAATCCAGTGTTCCAAAATCTTCCTGTACATAGAGATTGTCATAGGTTTTGACCGGATATTCCCTGGGCGGCGTATTCGAGAGCGTGTCGTTCATGGTCGTATGCACGGTATTTCTATCTGCGTTGGCTGTATCAGTAAATTTGTGCATGATTTCCTCGATTGTATTAAGCAATATCCATGTGGCCTCTGATATGCAGTCCGCACAGATGTTTATGGTATCAGTCTGCACTTATCATAGCATGATATGATAAGAGAGTCAAAGTGAAATCGCAAAACTGGCGGGAAATGGCAGAACCAAACGATAAATGATACCAGAGAGACAGCTATGCACATCTAAAATGTCACGCACGAGACGGGATTGTTCATATG
>VSOD01000330.1 GCA_009774655.1 Lachnospiraceae bacterium | reverse complement strand
CATGTTGGAAGAGGCGTTGTCTGATAAGACAAAAGCGGTGATGATCGCACACACGCTGGGGAACCCCTTCGACTTAAAAGCAGTCAGTGCATTTTGTAAAAAGCATGATTTATGGCTGGTAGAGGATAATTGTGATGCGCTCGGTTCCGAATATACGATTGATGGTGCGGTCAGGCTGACAGGAACCATCGGGGATATCGGTACCTCCAGTTTTTATCCGCCGCATCATATGACGATGGGCGAAGGCGGCGCGGTATATACGGACAATGCCCTTTTGAATAAATGTATCCGATCTTTCCGCGATTGGGGACGGGATTGTGTATGTCCGTCCGGATGCGATAATCTTTGCGGGCATCGCTTTGACAGACAGTATGGGGAACTGCCTTTAGGATATGATCATAAATACGTATATTCTCATTTTGGATATAATCTGAAAGCGACTGATATGCAGGCGGCGATCGGCTGCGCGCAGCTGGAAAAGTTCCCCTCTTTCGTAGAGAAAAGAAGGCATAATTTTGACCGTTTGAAAGCAAATTTGCTGGCGGCAGAGGAGGCGGAGCATATTTTGGACAAGCTGATCCTGCCGGAGGCATGTGAAAATTCCGCACCCAGCTGGTTTGGATTCCTGATTACCTGTAAAGCGGGCGTCAGCCGTAACCACGTGGTACAGTATATGGAAGATCATGGTATTCAGACAAGGATGCTGTTTGCCGGAAATCTGACGAAGCATCCCTGCTTTGATGAGATGCGTGCGGCGGGAGCGGGCTACCGTGTGGCCGGCAGTCTGACTAATACGGACAGGATCATGGCGGATACTTTCTGGATCGGCGTGTATCCGGGGATGACGGACGAGATGATCGATCATATGGCAAAGACATTGATCGAGGCTGTGAGACAGTAAGGAACAGGTGGGTTGACAACTGAGATTTTGTGTTTGAAAAGAGAGAGCATGCTATGTTTAACTTTGGATTAGATTTCTATCGGGGAAAAAGGGTTCTGGTGACCGGGCATACAGGCTTTAAAGGAACATGGATGTGCGCCGCGCTGCTGCAGGCAGGCGCACATGTTACAGGATATGCACTGGAACCGCCGACAGAGCCGAGTATTTATGCACTTAGCGGCATGGACGAGAGAATACATTCCGTTACAGGGGATATCCGGGATCTTGCGCATCTGCAGCGGGTGTTTGATGAGATACAGCCGGAGATCGTCATTCATATGGCGGCGCAGCCGATCGTGCGGGAATCCTATAAGAATCCTGTCTATACGTATGAGGTCAATGTGATGGGAACGGTCAATATTCTGGAATGTGTCCGAACGCATTCCTGTGTACGTTCTTTTGTCAACGTCACGACGGATAAGGTGTATCTGAACAGGGAGTGGCACTGGGGATATCGTGAGAATGAGGAATTGAACGGATATGATCCTTATTCCAATTCGAAATCCTGTTCAGAGCTGGTGACGAGCAGTTATAAGAATTCTTTTTTCAATGCCGATTCGGTGGCGATTTCAACTGTCAGGGCCGGCAACGTGATCGGCGGCGGCGATTTCGCTGTGGACAGGATCATTCCGGATTGTATCAGGGCCGCGGCGGAAGGACGGGATATCATTGTGCGTAATCCCTATTCGGTCAGGCCGTATCAGCATGTTCTGGAGCCGGTGGCGGTGTATCTGATGCTTGCGGCAAGGCAGGCGGAAGATACGGCGCTTGCGGGAAGTTATAATGTGGGGCCGGATGAGACGGACTGTTTCTCCACGGGGAAACTGGTGACGCTGTTCTGTGAGAAGTGGCAGCAGGTTACAGGACAGAAGATTTCCTGGAAGAATGAATATGACGGCGGTCCGCATGAAGCAAATTTCCTGAAACTGGATTGTTCCAGACTGAAATCGACCTTTGGCTGGGCACCTGTCTGGAATGTGGAGAAAGCGATGGAGATGATCGTGGAGTGGAGTGTGGCCTGGCGGGATGGCAGACCGGTTGCGCAGGTTATGGAGCGGCAGTTACAGGAGTTTTATCATCCAACCGTGTAGGAAACAACCAGACTTTGTGCAGGATATTAGAAAAAGGGAGAACCAATATGAACGCATTAGTAGGTTACACAGGATTTGTAGGCAGCAATCTGTACAGCGAAGGCAGCTTCGACGCAGTCTATCATTCTAAAAATATAGAGGAAGCCTTTGGAACAAAGCCGGATCTGCTGGTTTATTCCGGACTGCGGGCCGAGAAATATCTGGCAAATCAGGCGCCGGAACGGGATATGGAGTTGATTCTGCAGGCAGAGGAGAACATCAGCCGGATCTCGCCGAAGAAGCTGGTTTTGATCTCTACAGTGGATGTATTTAAGGCGCCGGACGGTGTGCAGGAAAGCACCGGGATCCAGACGGAAGGACTGCATCCGTATGGATATAACCGTTATCAGTTGGAGGTATGGGTGAGAGAGCGTTATGCGGATGCTTTGATCGTTCGCCTGCCGGGACTGTTCGGGAAGAATATTAAGAAGAATTTTATCTATGATTACATGCATGTCATTCCGTTTATGTTAAAGCAGGAGAAAATGCAGCAGCTGTTGGGTGACGATCCTCAGTTGGAAGAATATTATCAGATACAGGGAAATGGGTTTTATAAAGTGAGGGATCTTGACCGGCAGCAGGAAGCGTGCCTGAAAGAGAAGTTTCAGAAACTGGGGTTCGGCGCACTGCACTTTACGGACAGCCGGAGTATTTATCAGTTTTATCCGTTAAAGCGGTTGTGGAAGGACATTCAGACGGCGATGCAGCAGGACGTCCGCCTGTGGCATCCGGCGACAGAGCCTGTTTCTGCGGGAGAACTTTATCAGTATCTGACGGGTGAGCGCTTTGTGAACGAACTGCCCGGTGTTCCGGCAAAGTATGACTACTGGACGGAGTATGCAGAGCTGTTCGGAGGACAGGGGCATTATATCATGTCCAAAGAGGAGGTCATGGCGGCGGTTAAAGATTTTGTATCGTGCGCTTAAGGCATCTGAGGAGAGGAAGTTATGACAGGAGCAGTGATTTCCGGGCCGACCGGGGCCATCGGTATGGCATTGATCGAAAAGTGTATCAGAGAGAATACGAGAGTCCTCGCGATCTGTCATAAGGGCTCCGCCAGGATAAAAAATATACCGCAGTCCCCGCTCGTGCAGGTGGTGGAGGCGAATCTGGCCGACTATAAGCAGTTGTTTCGTCAGAAGAATGCAGACATGCATCGGTTTGATGTTTTCTATCATTTTGCGTGGAGCGGAACGGTGGGAGAGGCCAGAAACGATATGCACCTGCAGACCTGCAATATTGCGTATGCCATGGATGCTGTGGAGCTGGCTGAGCGGCTGGGATGTCATACGTTCATCGGTGCAGGGTCTCAGGCGGAATACGGCAGGGTGGACGGGAAACTGTCACCGGACCTGCCGGCGCATCCGGAGAACGGATACGGTATGGCGAAGCTCTGTGCCGGGCAGATGAGCCGCGTTGTCTGTGCAAAGAAGAAGATGCGGCATATCTGGACGAGAATCTTAAGTGTTTACGGGCCCTACGACGGTTCCGGCAGTATGGTGATGAGTGCGGTGAGAAAGATCGGAAGCGGGGAAGCTGCGGCATTTACGCCCGGCGGGCAGATGTGGGATTACCTTTACAGCAGGGATGCGGCGCAGATTTTCTATGCGCTGGCAGAGAAGGGAACGGATGGCGCGGTGTACTGTATAGGCAGCGGTCAGGCCAGGGAGCTGAAAAGTTATATCAAGGACATTGACAACGTGCTGCAGGAGTACCGTGGTGAATTGATAAAGGAGACGGAAGAAGAGCAGGAAGCGCGGCTGGGCATCGGCCTGATTCCCTATGCGGAGAAGCAGGTCATGTATCTGTGTGCGGATACCACTCTTTTGGAGAAACAGATCGGGCAGATACCGCATACGGATTTTAAAGAGGGGATTCGGAGTATATTGGAAACGGGATTTATATAGGGTAAAATCTGAACTATGTGGAAAGTATCTTTATTAGTGACAACTTATAATGTAAAAGAGCAGGCAAAGATAACGCTGGACAGTATCGAGCAGCAGGATTACCCTGACATAGAGGTCATTATCGTGGACGGGAAGTCGCAGGACGGAACGTTGGAAGTTATCCGGGATTTTGCCGAAAAATACGGACAGAGCGGTCATGACAGCCAGACGGCTCAGGGCGGCGGAGCAGATAAGAGACACGGCCGGCAGCTTACCGTCAAATGGATCTCCGAGCCGGATCATGGCCTGTATGACGCAATGAACAAGGCGTGGCGCATGTGCAGCGGCGATGTTGTGGCGGTGTGCAACGACAGATTCTGTACGCCCGATGCAGTCACGAAACTGGTGCGGGCGATCGAGCAGGGCGGCAGGGACTGCATCGGCTCTCATGCGGATCTGGTTTACGTGGAGGGAGAGCGGATCATCCGCACATGGCATATGGGGGATGGGCGGCTGGCGGACGGCTGGCTTCCGGGCCATCCGACGTTATTCCTGAAACGCAGCGTCTATGAGAAATACGGCGTTTACGATACCGGCTACCGGTGCGCGGCGGATTACGAGTTCATGGTACGTTTCCTGAAGGACGAGAAGAACCGGCTGGCTTATGTGCCGGAGCGGCTGGTCTCCATGTTCTACGGCGGGACGAGCAATGCCGGGTTGCGCAATTACTGGGTGTCCGTCCGGGAAAGCTATATGGCACTCAGAAGACACGGAGTCAGACATCCGCTGCTGATCATACTCAGGCGGACGGTGCGGGTGCTCAGACAATTTTAACCAGTATGGCCGGTAACAGCCACATAGAGGTAACGATGAAATTTCAGAAATCATTTTATACATTTGTAAATACAGCAATCCGCATC
>VSOD01000033.1 GCA_009774655.1 Lachnospiraceae bacterium | reverse complement strand
AAATTGAAATAAGAGAGTGTATGGATAAAATGCAGATGCTGGGAAGGACATTTGCGGCTGAAAACGGTGGTCTGTTCTGCAACTGGACCTGCTCCGGCGTGCGGTTCTTATTCCGTGGCAGCAGTCTGGCGGTCAGAATACGGGCTTACGCTTCTGCAGAACAGGAACTGCGGCCCATGACCGGAGCCTTTGAGAGCCGGGAGACATGGCCCTGGGCGGCGGTCTTTGTGGATGACGGGGAAGAGCCTGTGCGATATTTTGAGGCAGACCGGCCGGACGATGTCTACCCGCTGCTGGTATTTGGGGAAGAAGAGGTGCATACCGTGACGATACGCAAGATCACGGAGAATGCCAAAGGCAAACTGTGTCTGATGGAATTTTATACGGACGGAGAGATTTTTGAGTCTGACGAAGATGCGGAACATGGGACAGGGCGAAGAAAAGACGTCCTGCATCTGGAATTTATCGGGGACTCCATCACCTGTGGTTTCGGCAATATGGTCAATGACGCCAACCGCATGTTTTACTCCGCAGATGAAAACAGCTGGATGGCGCACCCGGCAGTGGCGGCGAGAAAGCTGCAGGCGGATTTCAGCGTGATCGCCTGTTCCGGCATTGCGGCAACGGAAGGGATCGGAAAATTTGCGTATGCGCTGCCGCCGATGAAATATTACTATCCGTATCGCGACCGCATGGCGCAGGAGATGGAAGGCGCGGTGGACGAGCCTGTTTTGTGGGATTTTCAGGAGTATGTACCGGATGTGATCGTGCTTAATCTGGGCACCAACGACGCTACTGTGATCGATCTAAACGGCGATACGAAGGCCGGTGTAGAGAAATTTGAGAAGGATTATTTTGAATTCCTGCAGCTGCTGCGCAGATACAACGGGCCGGCGCCCTGGATCATCTGTGCGCTTGGCAGCCTGGATTATTTTCTGTATGACAGCATTCAAAAGGTGGCGGAGCAATTCGCCGCAGCGTATCAAGATGACAGGATCAGCTGCTTTAAATACGGCCGTGTCCGGGTCAACGACGGACTGGGTGCGTGCAGACATCCTTACGTGACGACACAGGTGCGTATGGGCGAGGAGCTGGCGGCGTATATCAGGGAGACGCTGCAGGGCAGCGCGGGGAAAGTGTAAAGGATGCAAAGCCGTGAAGAGATGGAGGAAAAGCGTGTAAAGTGGTGTCGGGGTGAAATAAAATCTGAAGTATGTTGTGAAAAAAATACAGTCTGTAAGGCGGTATGGAAATGGAGTGGAACGGGAAATGGAAGAATGGAAGAAAGCATGGGGCTATGTCCCGGTTAAGTGGGGAACAGAGATTGGAACGGTGGAAAATATCACGCAGAAGCTGTGGCTGAGAAATAATCTGAACGGCACAGCGCTAAGAGTGAAGTTTTCAAATTTATATGATGAACAGCCTATGGTTTTGGAGCGCGTTACGGTGGGAAAATGGGATCGCGAGACGGAAGAGATAACAAAGATCAGGGAAGTGACCTGTCAGGGAGAAGGACGAATAGAAGTTGAGCCGGGCGGCTTTTTGCGAAGCGATGCCATATCGTTTTCCGTAGAGGCGGCGGATGATCTCGTGATCTCCATTTACTGGCGGGAGGCACATACTTTCCGCGGCTTATGCCAGACATGGAATGCAAAAAGCTGGCAGAGCAGTTTTCAGGAGGGAGACCAGACGGACACCGGAGAGCTGGCGGGAATGGCTACGATTGACTTCCTGCTCTTTTTCCGATTTGACGAGCATGTAAGCAACGGTGCACTGGGAATTGCCGGGGTAGAGATATTGACGGAGAAGCAGGTGATGACGATGGCCTGTTTCGGTGATTCCATTACGCATATGTCCTACTATTTTGATCCTTTACTGGAGGAGCTTTACCGGCGGTATCCGGGGCTGGTTACGCTGTTAAACTGCGGACTTGGCGGTAACCGGGTGCTCTATGATGCCTGTCATGTGGAGGAGATTCCGGGACACGGGCAATGCTTTGGCGAGGCGGCGGTCAGCCGGTTCGAGCGGGACGTGTACGAGGATACGGAGCCGGAAGTCGTATTTGTGATGGAAGGGATAAATGACTGCAGCCATGGATTTGCCTTTCATGTGCCGGGGGAAGTGCCCACAGGCGCACAGCTTTTTGAAGGAATCAGGAAGATCGTGCAGACAGGGCGCGAAAAGGGAAGCAGGGTTTATGTCAGCACGATCATGCCCTTTGGATGCTATGAGGAACCATTCCGCGATGCGGCGGAGGCGATCAGACAGGAGTGCAATCAATTACTGAGGAACAACTGGGATATGGCTGACGGGTTCCTTGATCTGGATGCGGTCATGCGAAAGGAAGAGAACCCTAATTTTATGAAGGATGGTATGCATCTGGGAGACGGTGTGCATCCCGGGCAGGCAGGCGGCCGGGAGATCGCGGCGGTGATCTTTGAGGCGATTTTGCCGATGCTTTCTGCCCACGCGGCGGCCCTTCCGGATTCCTGAACCGTTCTGTTGTGGTTTGGCCTCTTTTTGTGTATACTATAGGAAACGTCATAGGGAAAAGTCTATGGTGGAAGAGTCTATGGAGGAAGAGGCATGTATTATTTGAATACGAATGCACAGATCATATTGTTCCAGGATACACTGAACAGTGAGATTTATGTGGATAAGAGTATGCTGATCGAGAAAATATCGCCTATGATCCGGACAAACAGTAAGTATATCTGTATCACCAGGCCGCGCCGGTTTGGCAAGACGGTGAATGCCAATATGCTGGGGGCGTATTACACAAAAGGATATGATACGCATACTCTTTTTGCAAAATTAAAAATTGCCGGTTCAAAGAACTTTGAAAGCCATATCAATAAGTATAATGTGATACATATTGATTTCAGCAGCATGCCCGATTTTTGCGATCAATATCGTGTTTATATAAAAAGCATTGTCAGAAAACTGCAGGAAGATCTGCTTGAAGCGTATCCTGCACTGGCAGGAAGAGAGTTTACCGGAGTCAGTGAAATGCTGCAGGCCACAGGAGACTCGTTTATTTTTATTCTTGATGAGTGGGATTCCATTTTTTATGAAAATTATATCACCAGTGAAGATAAGATTCATTTTATGAAGTTTTTGAAAGCCTTGTTGAAAGACAAACCGTATGTAGATCTGGCATATATGACAGGCGTGCACCCGATCGCCAAATATTCCAGCGGTTCGGAACTGAATGTATTCTGGGAATACAATTTCATGAATGACCGCACCTTTGAGGAGCAGTTCGGACTGACGGAAGATGAGGTAAGGGAACTGTGCGGCAGATATCAGAATATCAGCTATGAAGAACTGGAATGGTGGTATGACGGTTACCGTATGGGAGACGGCAGACATTTATTTAACCCGCGGTCCGTAAACAGAGCGCTGACTGACGGGCATTGTCAGAATTATTGGACAGAGACAGGCCCCATGAATGAAGTTGCGGATTGTGTGGAGCATAACGTGGATGAAGTGCGGGAGGACATTGTCCGCATGGTCTCAGGCCTGCCGGTCGAGGCTGATCTGACTGGCTACAGCGTCATTGAACAGGAAATGAACAGCAGAGACGAAATTTTGTCGGCTATGGTAGTATATGGTTTTCTCCTGTATCATGACGGATTTTTGAGCATTCCGAATCATGAATTGATGGAAAAATATCAGGGGGTATTAGCGCGGGAAAGCATGGGAGCAGTCAAGCAGATCGTGGACAGCTCCAAAGAAATGCCGGCAAAAAACATCAGTGCTTGATTGAAAGATTGTCAGAGGGAGATTGAATATGGCGAGAACAATTCGGATTGGCGGACAGGACTTTGAGAGAATCAGAGTAAACAATAATTTCTATATCGACAAGACCGATTTTATCAAAAAGTGGTGGGAGGCGGAGGACGATGTAACCTTGATCACGCGCCCGAGACGGTTTGGCAAGACGCTGAATATGAGTATGCTGGAGCAGTTTTTTTCCGTGAAGTATGCCGGACGTGGAGAGCTGTTTGAAGGGCTTTCTATATGGCAGGATGAAAAGTACCGGCAGATGCAGGGAACTTGGCCGGTGCTTTCCATCAGCTTCGCGCGGGTCAAGGAGAATACCTTCAGAGAGGCAAGACGGAGTATCTGCAGGATCATTGAAGAGCAGTATAACAAGAATGAGTATCTGCTTAAGGGTGATCTGCTCAATGAGAAAGAGCGGGCATTCTATCAGGAGGTTACCGCCGATATGTCGGACAGCACGGCGGCGGCATCTCTGCGGGCAATGGCGGATTTCCTCTGTAAATATCATGGGAAAAAGGCGATCATTCTTCTGGATGAGTATGACACGCCGATGCAGGAAGCGTATGTGAGCGGATATTGGGAAGAGATGGTGGCTTTCATAAGAAGCCTGTTCAATGCTGCGTTTAAAACAAATCCTTATCTGGAGCGGGCGCTGCTGACAGGGATTACGAGAGTCAGTAAGGAGTCTGTTTTTTCCGATTTGAATAATCTGAAAGTAGTGACAGCCATTACAGAGAAATATGAGGAATGTTTTGGATTTACGGAGAAGGAAGTTTTTGCGGCTTTGGAGGAGTATGGGCTGTCGGATCAGAAGCAGAAGGTCAAAGACTGGTACGATGGTTTTACCTTCGGAGAAAAGAGCGATATCTATAACCCATGGTCAATTATCAATTATCTTGATGAAGGGAAAGTCGGTGCTTACTGGGCCAACACCAGTTCCAACAGTCTGGTAGGAAAGCTGCTCAGAGAAGGAAATGCAAGTATCAAACAGGCATTTGAAGATTTACTGCACGGTGGAAAGATCAGTATGGAGATTGATGAGCAGATTGTCTACAACCAGTTATCTGCGAAAAAGAATGCGGTCTGGAGCCTGTTGCTTGCCAGCGGCTATTTGAAGGTGGTGAGTACGACGCTGATGGAAGAAACAGGGCGTATCTACTATGATCTGGCCCTGACCAACAGGGAAGTCACCCTGATGTTTGAGATCATGATCCAGGACTGGTTTTCCGGGAGCGGGGATTATAATGACTTTATCAAAGCGCTCCTGCAGGATGACGTGGATGCCATGAATGAGTATATGAACAGGGTGGCTTTCGATTCTTTCAGTTATTTTGATACGGGAAAGAATCCGGGAAGGACAGAGCCGGAGAAGTTCTATCATGGATTTGTTCTGGGGCTGATGGTGGATTTATCGGACCGCTACCTGCTTAGATCCAACCGGGAGAGCGGCTTCGGCAGATATGATGTGATGCTGGAACCGAAGCGTGCCGGGGAGGATGCTTTTATTCTGGAATTTAAGGTTTTTCAGCCAAGGAAAGAGAAAGGTCTGGAAGACACGGTAGCTTCCGCACTGGCGCAGATAGAAGAGAAAGGATACGCCGCGGAATTGCTGGAGCGGGGGATTCCGGCAGAGCGTATCCGCAGGTATGGATTTGCATTCTGTGGGAAGGAAGTGCTGATCGGCGGGGGAAAATAAGTAGAAGTCAGGAAAATTATTTTGAAATGGAAATGTGGAGGGATTTTCTGTGGAGGGGATCAAGGCTTTTACGATCATGATGAAGGATACCGCAGTCCTGCGGGTTGATTTTGATACGCTGTGCTATGAAGTGTTAAATGAAAAATATCTGCCCTATCCGATCAAGGGAAAATTGCAGAAGATACCTGCTTCGGACACCATTAAGACCGCTTATGATATGTCCCAGTCTCTGCTTGCCGTCCGTAAGAATGAGGAGGCGATAGTTAGCTGGCTGACGGGGCGGGTGTTGTTGCTTAGCCGGGCCAATGCCAAGTGGATCTATAACCTGTTCCACTTTGAACAGACCGGGACGGCCGAGCAGCATATGAAGATTGCCATGGTATGTCGGGCGGTGTCCGTGCTGGATCCGTATTGGCTGAAGTTCGATGATGACGGGGAGATCAGCTGGAGCAGTGTGGACGTGAAGCGCAATCCGCTCAATGAGATCGTCGCGCAGGTGGCGCTGCACGGTAAGTCCCTGACTTTTCAGGGATCTCCGGTGACGCCGGAGCTGACGACAAACGGCGCCTATGCCAAGGCGTGGAGGCGGCATGAGGACGGCAACCTGTGGCTGTATAAGTTGGGGGCAAACGGCAGTACGGAGTCCCGGATCGAGGTGATGTGTTCTAACCTTCTGGATAAGATGAATGTGGAGCATGTGCATTACGAAGCCGGGCAGGATGAGGATCAGTATGTGTGTATGTGTCCCTGCATGACGACGGAGAGGGAGGCTGTCCTGACCGGGATGGAGTTTATCTCTTACTGCAATGTCAACGGCATTGATGCGGATGCCCGGATGATGGAGATTGACGGGGAGAGTATTTACAAAATGTGGATCGTAGATTTCCTGATCAGCAACCGTGACAGGCACGGGCAGAACTGGGGATTCTATTATGACACGGAGACCATGGAGATTCTGGGCTGTCATCCGTTGTTTGACCATAACAACGCTTTCGATATCGACTTTATGCGGGATATGGACGCGCCCTACCAGTTTGGGGAGATGACGATCAGACAGGCGGCGAAGAAAGCGATGGAGAAGGTGGATTTTCATTTTACGGCTCCCATTACCAGAGCAGATTTTATCACGGACAGGCAGTATCAAAGTTTCTGTAAAAGGGCAAAGTGTCTGGGACTTAAGATGGAGTAGAAGAATAGGGTATGTTAATACAGGAAAATCAATATGCAATGATGAAATAGAAGGGAGTTTATACAATGCAGCAACTGTCAAAGGAAGTCACAAATTTATTTTCGTATCTGAGCACCGGTGTATCGGCCTATCATGTAGCCGCCCACAGCAGGCAGGTTCTTTTGGAGGCCGGATTCAAGGAGCTGCCGCTGAAAGAGACGTGGAAGCTGGAAAAGGGCGGGCGTTACTTCTGTATGCCTTTTGGCACGACGCTCTATGCGTTTACGATCGGCAGCGCGTGTGAGCTGGCGAACGGGATTCATATCGGCGGCGCCCACACGGATTTCCCGGCGATCAAGATCAAGCCGAAGCCGGAGATCTTCACCCAGGGATATATGCAGTTAAATACGGAAGTGTACGGCGGACCGATCCTGAATACGTTCTTTGACAGGCCGCTCTCCCTGGCCGGCAGGGTGGTGACCCGCGGGGAACGTTACGACAGGCCGGTAAGCCATCTGGTGGATTTCAAGGAGCCGGTGCTGTATCTGCCGAATCTGGCAGTGCATATGAATCGGGAAGTGAATGAGAAGGGCGTACCGATCGACAACCAGAAGCATCTTTTGCCGCTGCTTGGCACTATAGGGGAGGAATTGAACAAGGAAACTACATTTACGGAACTGCTGGCGGAGAGATTCGATCTTAAGAAGGAGGACATTCTGGATTATGACCTGTGTGTTTACAATACTGAGCAGCCCTATCAGGCGGGCATCACGGGCGAATTTATCTGTGCGCCGCGGCTTGACGACATCACTTCCGTCTGTGCGCTGGTGCATGGTCTGATCGAGAGCGGGAATACAGACCGGGTTAATCTGGTATGCCTTTTTGACAATGAGGAGATCGGCAGTCTCAGCAAGCAGGGGGCGGATTCCCAGCTGCCGGCCGTTATCATCCAGAAAATATGGCAGGCTTTTGGCAAAAGCGCGGTAGACTGTATGACGGATATCACAGACGGCATGATGCTCTCTGTAGATGTTGCCCACGCCTACCATCCGAACTATCCGGGAAGCCAGGATATTACAAATTATCCGGTACTCAATCAGGGGTTTGTGTTAAAGACGGCCAGCAACCAGAGCTATTCCTGGGATCCGGAGATCCTTGGCGCAGTGATGGCGCTCTGCGAAGAGAAGGAGATTCCTTATCAGCGTTTTGTGAAGCATTCCAACACAAGGGGAGGCGGGACGATCGGCTCCATCATTTCTTCCCATCTGCCCATGAAGACGGCGGATCTGGGTGTGGGCCTGCTGGCCATGCATTCTTCCTGTGAGATGATGGGGGCGAAGGACCAGGAGGCGCTGGAGCGGTTTGCGCGGGCGTTTTTCGATGCATAAGTATCCTGGCAGACAGCGTCTGTATGTCTTTATGATCATGTGAGGTTGACTTTTTTCTGGTGAAACGCTTTCCTGTATTGGGTGGGAGTGATGCCTTCATAGCGTTTGAACAGCTTCATGAAATACTTTTCATCCGAGAAACCGCATGTATTTGCGATTTCGTAGATGGAAAGCGTGCGGTTGGCGAGCAGGTTTTTGGAGACGGCGATCCGGATGCGGTTGATATAGGTCAGGATCGGATAGCCGGTATATTTTTTAAATACGTTGGTCAGGTAGGTAGGGTGGTAGCCGAACTGCTCTGCGATATAGGCCACGCTGAGCGGCCGGTCATAGTGGGTGCGGATCCATTCGACCACATCCAGAATATAGGCCGGTACGCTGGCATTCAGAAAATGGCTGATCTGGAATGATTCGCAGGTCACTTCCATAAGGAGCAGATTGAGGGCATAATGACATCTCCAGGTTGCCACATAGTTTTCACGCTTGTTGATATCAAGCAGTTGGACGAACAGCAGCCTGGAGCGTCTTTCCAGAGAAAGGCAGCCATATTCAGGCAGCAGAAAATTCTCCGAGGGGGGGGGTAAAATCGGAAGACTCTGTAGAGAACGGCCGGTTTCGCAGAAGACTCCCCTTGTTATAAATGGAGTAGTTCGGGTCATTGACCTGGAAATGAACCCAGTAGTACGAGAGTTCCCCGTCAGAAGGACGATATCCGTAATGAAGCGTATCGGGGAACAGAAGAATAAACTCATCTTCTTTCACATCAAAATTTGACATGTTCTGGCGGATATGCAGGATTCCTTTGATGACAATGATCAGGACAAAGGAGTCGATGTTTCTTCGTGGGTGTACGAAGCCGTCTTTGCTTGTAAGGTTGCCGCAGGAGATATATTTCATCGGTTTACCTGCATCCGAAATAAAATAAAGCATATCGTCACATCCTCTCCAAATTCCCCATGTACCTGCCTTTGTGGTTGGTTTTTCGTCAGCTGTGCACAGCACCTGAATCTATGTTTTTCATACTAGCACAAAAATTCCCTCCCGAGATGATTCCATCGGCATGAAATTGGATATGACCACTTTTTCTTGTGTATTGTACGTTGTTTGGAAATCCTGAACTGATATCATTGATATTGTAATTTCAGTCAAACTACTTGCAAGTAAAAACGTACTGAGGATAAAAAACGTGAATGGTCACAAGACCATGGAGCGAGGAGGGTTTCATTCATGAGAAAGAAAAGAGTAATGGCACTGATTTTGGCCGCGGTAATGACTGTTGCGGCAGTAACGGGCTGTGGTGCGCCATCCAGACCGGACGGTGCGGGGGAGACGGCGCCGGCGGCAGATACGGGAAGTGCGGATGATGCGGCAGATACCGGGACAGCGTCCGGAGGTGACATCGTAGAACTTACCTTTATGGGTTGGGAGGCATCTCCGCTGGAGACGCAGGCGGTCAAAGACGGTATTGCGGCGTTTGAGGCGCAGTATCCGAATATAAAGGTGAATTATACACCTGGACTTGCAGGTTCTGAATACAATGCGAAGCTGCTTTCCTCTGCGGCGGCAGGTTCTCTTCCGGATGTGATGTTTGTGGCGGCGGAAAGTTATCGTACCATCGTGTCAAAGGGTGCGTTGTGGGATATCACGGAGCAGTTCGACGAAAATTATCCGCTGGATGATTTTATAGAATCTTCCCGCACGATCATGGAAGTGGACGGTCATGTATACGGTATCTCTTCCTGTACGGTATCACCCATCATTTATTATAACAAGGACGTATTTGACGCGAAGGGAATCCCTTATCCCAGCGCGGATCCGGAGAACTGCTGGACCATCGACGAGTTCAGAGAGGTCGCAAAACAGCTGACGGATGAGGATATCTATGGTGCATATGGGTTGGAGACGGTGGCCGACACCCTGAATGCGCAGCTTCTGTCCAACGGCGGTACCAGATATAATGAGGACTTTACGAAGAGTACGATGAACTCACCGGAGAACAAAGAAGTGTTTGAGATCATCAAGGCAATCCGTATCGAGGACGGCTCCGCGCCGGATGCCTCCACACTGGATGCGGTAGGCATGTCTGCCAAGCAGATGCTGCAGACAGGTAAGGTGGCGATGCTGATGGACGGTTCCTGGGCACTTCAGGAGCTGGCAGCTTCCGGCATGAACATCGGTATGGCTCCGCTGCCGGCATACGACAAGGTGCTTACCACAGGGCAGGCGCATCTGCATTGTATCGCAAATACAAGCCCTCATAAGGAAGAGGCATGGCTGTTCCTGCAGTTTTTGTCCGGTATGGAATATCAGGGCGCACTGGTAAAGAGCGGGCTGTGGATGCCGAACCGTTATTCCATGTACGAAGAGGACGCAGTGGCACAGTGGTATGATGAGAAGGTACACGGAGACAGCTATAAGCAGATGCTTACCTATTTCAGGGATGCGGCAGTTGACCCGACAGCGCTGCAGCTTTCTTCCCAGGCCAGAGATATTATTGCAGAAGAGACGGATATGTACTTTAAAGAAGATCAGGACCTTGATGTGACATTACAGAATATGGATACCAGAATAGATGAAGCGATTCAAGATATATTGGGGCAGTAAGTGATCGAAAACGATGCATCCTGCATTGCGCGAGCTGTGCAGGATGTGTCGTTTTTTTACGGGGCAGCTTTCGCCGTAAAGCAGGGCATGGAAAGTGACATTATGGAGGGTAGTATGCAAAATACAAAGAAAATAAGCAAATTAAAAGACGACGGTAAATGGGCATGGTTTATGCTGGCGCCGAATATCATCGGTTTTTTCCTGTTTATGCTGGTGCCGGTCGTGGCAACCTTTGTCTTAAGTTTTACCAAATATGATATGCTGACAACGCCGCAGTTTATAGGGCTTAAGAATTATATTGATATGGCAAAAGATCCCATCATATGGGAAGTAACAAAAAATACGGTCATATACACGGTTATCACAGTGCCGGTCGGTATGTGCTTTTCTCTGCTGCTGGCCGTCATGCTGGATCAGAAGATCGGATTCCGCAGATTCTACAGGGCGGCGTTTTTCCTGCCGTCGATTACTTCCATGGTTGTGGTCGCGATCGTATGGCAGTGGATCTATAATCCGGATTACGGTATTTTGAATTTCGTATTATCCATTTTCGGTATTCAGGGGCCTAAGTGGCTGCTGGAGTCTTCCACATCGCTGCTCTCTCTGGCGATTGTAGGTATCTGGAAAAATGCCGGTTATAATATGATCATTTTCCTGTCGGGGCTGCAGGGTATCTCCACGAGTCTGTATGAGGCTTCGGAGCTGGACGGAGCAAATAAACTGCAGCAGTTCCGCTATATTACGGTGCCTATGCTGCGGCCGACGACATTTTTTATCTTCGTTATGTCCATCATCGGTTCCTTCCAGGTATTTGATCAGGTCATGCTGATGACCAAGGGCGGGCCGGGCCGGTCTTCTTCGGTGCTGGTACATTATCTGTATCAGAATGCCTTCCAGTACTTTAAACTGGGTTATGCCTGTGCGATCGCTTATCTGTTGTTCTTTATCGTTATGGTGATCACGGTGTTTAATATGCGCATGGAAAAGAGCATGCGTGAGATTTATTAAAGGAGGAGCATGTG
The DNA here is from genome assembly GCA_009774655.1 of Lachnospiraceae bacterium. Classification (GTDB taxonomy): domain Bacteria; phylum Bacillota; class Clostridia; order Lachnospirales; family Lachnospiraceae; genus UBA3282. The sequence continues at coordinate 5,240 of VSOD01000033.1, read as the reverse complement.
ATGAGCAATTCGAGAAAAAAACTGATCACGAAGATCATAGCGCATACGATTCTGATTCTGGGGGCGGTAATCATGCTGGTGCCGTTTTTCTGGATGCTGTCGTCTTCATTCAAGACCCTGGGAGAAGTGTTCGTGTTTCCGCCGACCCTGTTCGGAGAGCGGCTGGTGTGGGAAAACTATACACAGATTTCCAGCAGGTTTGACTATTTTGCCTACTTTTTGAACAGCATCAAGGTTTCGGCGTGGGTGGTGTTTTTTCAGGTCTTTACTTCCGCCACGGCCGGCTATGTTTTTGCCAAAATGAATTTCAGGGGCCGGGATAAGATTTTTACCCTGTATCTGGCGACGATGATGATTCCCTTCCATGTAACGGTGATCACCAACTTTCTGCAGATGTCGATGTACGGGCTTGTCAATACGCTGTGGTCGCTGATGCTGCCGGCTTCCGTGTCGGCGTTTGGTACGTTCCTGATGAGACAGTTTTTTATCACAGTGCCGACCGAACTGGTGGAGGCCGCCAAGATTGACGGATGTAATCCGCTCTATACCTTCCTGCGGATCGCATTTCCCATGGCAAAATCGACGATCGCCACGCTTTGTATCTTCTGTTTTATGAATGTCTGGAACGATTATTTTACGCCGCTTATCTATATCAATGATGCAAGAAAATATACACTGCCTCTGGGACTGGCGAGTATGAAGGGCATGTACTCCACAGACTGGCCGGTGCTTATGGCCTCTTCCGTGATCGCAGTGCTGCCGGTGCTGATTGCCTTCCTGTGTGCGCAGGATGCGTTTGTGAAAGGCGTTATGATGTCCGGTCTGAAAGACTGAGTGTTGTAACAGATATGAGGGGCGGGTATGATAAGATAGAGACGGTAAAGAGGACGAGATAAGAAAGGGGTACAAATATCATCATGGGCGAATTGAAGATGGCGAAAGGACAACGCGTGCGGATTCTGGATGAAGAACTGGTACGGCGGAGAGAGGAGAATCGTAAGTATCTGCTGGAACTGCAAAGTGAGAATTTACTGCTTCCGTATACGCTGGAGGCGGGACTGTATAAGTCGTCCGAATTGCCGGAAGGGATTCACGGAGGCTGGGAATCCCCTACGTGTGAGCTGAGAGGACATTTTCTCGGACACTGGCTTTCTGCGGCGGCGATGCATTATGAGGCTGCCGGAGACAGGATGCTGAAGGCGAAGGCGGATGAGATCGTAGATATGCTGGAGCAGTGTCAGAAGGAGAACGGCGGCAAATGGGCGGCTTCCATTCCGGAGAAATATCTGCACTGGATCGGCAGCGGCAAGCGCATCTGGGCGCCACAGTATACGATCCACAAAACTTTTATGGGACTGCTGGATATGTATGAGCTTGCCGGCAATGACAAGGCGCTGGAGATCGCGGAACGTTTCGGGGAGTGGTTTTATGAGTGGAGCGGGCGTTATACAGAAGAACAGTTCCAGGGTATTCTGGATGTAGAAACCGGCGGGATGCTGGAAATATGGGCGCTGTTGTACCGCTTTACCGGGAAGGAAATGTTCAGGGAACTGATGGAGCGGTATTACAGGCAGGCGCTGTTTGACGGACTTTTGGAAGGACGGGATGTACTCAGCAACATGCATGCCAATACCACGATTCCGGAGATTCTTGGCGCGGCGGCGGCCTATGAAGTGACGGGCGAAGAGAAATGGCTAAAGATCGTCAAGGCATACTGGAAGATGGCGGTCACACAGCGGGGCGTTTATGCCACCGGCGGGCAGACCTGCGGAGAGATCTGGAGCCCCAGGATGCAGCTGGCCAGTCGTTTGGGTGATAAGAATCAGGAACATTGTACGGTATACAATATGATGCGGCTGGCTGATTTCCTGTTCCGTCAGACAAAGGATGCTGTCTATATGGATTACTGGGAGAGAAATCTCTATAACGGCATCATGGCACAAGGGTACTGGAAAGGCAGCTTCACGCATGGCAGAAAGTCGGCTTATCCTACGGAGGGACTTTTGACGTATTTCCTGCCGCTGCGGGCAGGCGGTCAGAAGGCGTGGAGCAGCAGGACGCAGGATTTCTTCTGCTGTCACGGTTCGCTGGTACAGGCCAATGCAGCCCATAATAAAGGGATGTATTATGAAGGGGAAGACAGCCTGTACGTATGCCAGTATTTTGATGCATCTTATGATGGCAGAATACTGGATACCGGGGTGAGCCTGCGGCAGAAGGTCAATACCTTAAACGGCAGCGAACATCTGGCCAGCGATTCTCCCGGCAGGCAGAAGATTACGGATGTGACGTCGAAACAGCTTTTCCATCCTGACAGGCTGGTGTTTGATCTGAATATTGAGACAGAAGAGGAAAAAGAGTTTTCCCTTTATATCAGGCTGCCCTGGTGGCTGCAGGGCGAACCTGTGATCCTGGTAAACGGAGAGGCAGTGGATGTGCTGACGGCGAAGAGTACGAAGGATGGTTTCGTGGAGATCAGAAGAGTCTGGAAGCAGGACAGGGTTCATGTGGAACTGCCGAAAGGAATCTATGTGGATTATCTGCCGGGCAGAGAAGATATGGCGGCTTATATGGATGGGCCGGTGACACTGGCCGGATTGTGCAGTGAGGAACGCAGCCTGTATGTGGACAGGCAGAAGCCGGAAGAAGCACTTGTAAATGACAATGAAAGAGAGTGGGGCTATTGGCAGAATACCTACAAGACAACGGGACAGGATCGGGGAATCCGTTTTATGCCGCTTTGGCAGATCGGGTATGAAGAGTATCAGGTTTACTTTCCGCTGCGGCAGAAGTAGCCGCCAGATGCCGGGTTGAAGAAAGGTGTATATGGTATATAAAGAAACAACTTACCGGATAAACGGTAAGTTGTTTCTTTATAATATATAGTTTCAATCCAACAAATATCCAGCTCTATAGGAGCATTCCAGATAGCTGGGATTTCCCTCATTCTAATCGAAAATTCCGCTGAAAGCAAGGAGGATGTTGATCAACGTATAAATATATTGACACATATATTCGGCAAGTGTAGAATATAAAACAGATATTCGGCAAATGCAGAATAAGAAAAAGGAGGCGGAAATGAAAAGACTACCGGATTCGGAACTGGAAATTATGATGATCATATGGGATTTGGATAAACCGGTGACAAGGTTTGAGATCGAAGCGCAGATGGATCAGGACAGGAGGCTTTCGCCCACGACAGTGCTTTCTTTTCTGTCAAGATTACAGGAGAAAGGATTTCTTGCTGTGCAGAAATCGGGAAAGAACAATGTCTACATAGCTTTGATCGACCGGGAAAGCTACATGCAGGCGGAGAGCAGAAGTATTTTGAAGCGTATCTACAGGAATTCCGCCAGAAATTTTATTGCGGCGCTTTATGACGGCGACAGTCTTTCCGATGAAGAAATGAAAGAACTGGAAGAATATATCAGTGAGAAAAGAAAGGAACGCGGGAAATAGAAATGAATTGCAGGAGCAAAAAGAGCATTAAAGGTACAGTGGGAATCGTGGCAGCGGTCATGCTGCTTGCAGGATGCGGCGGGAACGATATACAGAGTCGGTCTGAGGACACAGAGAAGGATGACGCTTTGCAGTTACAACAGAATATAGAAGAACAGGACAGAGCAGAAGCGGGATCAGAGGAACAGCCTGCGCAATCAGGACAGTCCGGCCAGCAGGGACAGCCGGAAGAGCAGGGACAGTCAGGGCAGCAGGGTCAGTCAGGACAGCCTGCGCAGTCAGGGCAGCAGGGTCAGTCAGAGCAGGCGGAGCGATCAGACAGGCAGGGCCAGCCGCCACAGCAGTTACCGGGCGGAGAATCCGGTGATCGGCTGCCGGGCAGGCTGGATGCGGGCAGAATCCTGGAGGAGCAGTCTTTTCAAGTGAAGCTGAATGACTGGGGAGAAGTGCGGTTTGTATCCTATGAACCTGATCATGCCGGTGAAAACCCGCTGGAAGATGTGACGTTTTATTTATTGAGAGGTGAAGAGATCCTGTATCAGTTTCCGTATATCGGTACGGAGGATACCAGTGATTATGGTATGTATTATGATGTGAAGTTTGTGATGTTTACGGATACGAATGCGGACGGAAAAGAGGATGTCGTCATAGGAGCGGAATATATGACAGGGGCAGGGCCGCAGGGCGCGATTCCGCATGTGGTGGTGCGGATCTATGAAGATTATGGAGATCACTTTACTTACAACGAGGGGTTCAGCGATAAAATAAACGACTATCTTCCGTGGGAGAGCAATGTGCTGGCAAAAGACGTAAAGAGGCTGATCCGGCTGACCGGCGGAAACGGGCCGCTCACGGATTACGAGAGCTACTCGGGCATATGGCGGGTGAGTACCGGCTATGTGGCGGCATATGAAGAAACTGCTCCTGTCAGCAGGAATGAGCTTACCTGTCAGATTACCAACGGCAATGAATTTTCCGGAAGTCTGTTTACGGAACAGGGAATGACGCAGCGGATCGCTTCGGTGGACGAGATTACCGGAACAATCCAAAATGGTGAATTATTTTACGATTTTACGGATGACGGCTGGGGAGGAACGGGGACGCTGCACATTATGTTTCTGCCCAACCAGATTAATGTAGATGTTCTTAATTATCAAATGGCGGAAGAAAATGTGAGCGGATACGGGATATCGGGAATGTATGAAATGAAAATAAGAGAGTGAGTGGACAGGACGGTAAGCGAACAGACTAAGATACAAAACAATCGGGGAGAAAGACATCACTGACGATTGCATCAATCGTATAAGGGGTAAGGTAAAACAGTATGGGAAATATTCAAAATATAATGGGCAGAATGATATTTGATATACTGGAGATGAATATCGTGGTTTCTGTCGGAATTGCCCTTTTGTGCCTGTTTGCAGGGAAACTGCGCAGAAGGTACGGAGCAGGATGGATGAAAATGGCCTGGCTGCTGCTGGCAGTACGGCTTTTGATTCCTTATAATTTTTCCACATCGTTTACGGGCGTTCAGCTGTTAAATTATGTCGGATTCGAGCAGGAGCGAGAGGCAGCAGAAAGCAGCTGGCCAGGGCAGGGAGACAACGCCGCGCCGGAAGGCATCCAGACAGGGCAGGGAGACAGCGCCGCACTGGAAGGCATTCAGACAGGGCAGGGAGACAGCGCCGCGCCGGAAGGAATCCAGACGGGGCAGGGAGACGGTACCGCACCGGAAGGCATTGCGCCTGTGCAAGGAGACGGCGGGCCGCCGGCAGGTGACG
>VSOD01000329.1 GCA_009774655.1 Lachnospiraceae bacterium | reverse complement strand
CTGCCATCGTGAGGTGCCTGTCTACTCGACTATAGATAAATCCAATATCTGCGCATGATGTGACAACCTTCGGCATCGTTATATGCTTGTATTTTATCCATCAACTTCCCACCAAGTTTCTCGCAAACATGAGCGGACACACTATTTTTGTCATTTATGTTCATAAGAACTTTGTTCATACCATGTTCTTTCGCAATAAGTAACCCTTGCCTCAATATCTTGGTTCCATATCCCTTACCTTGTTCGGATACACGTACTGAATATCCGATACTGCCTATACCTGACATTACTTCTGGTGTCAATTCAGTTCTCAGTTGAAATTCGCCTATAAATTTTTCATCATCTACAGCCCAAAAGTGGAAGCTTATGGGCTGTCCCTGAATTTGCCCAGTCTCCTTTTTGTCATACCAATCTTTCGTTCTGATAAACCATTCGTTGTCAATCAGTTTTGGATTAGTTGGTCTGAAGTAAATAACGTGGTTGTCATATGATTCCTGACAATACTCTCTGTATCCGCTGACATATTCTGGACAGCGTCTTATAAGTTTTAGCATGGTATGTTTCCTTTCATATTCATTTAAAAATAACTTCCGATTTGTTACTGCGTTCAGTTTAGCACATTTCCATGATGCAGATCTGAAAAATTTAATGAAGTTTTGATCATTTGAGCGGAATGGAGCGTTATTATATATATACGAACCTTTCAAAGAAAGGAGTTGATAATGTGTGAATATGGAAGAAATATATTCTGATGATGCGTTGGTAGAGCAGATAAGGCTCGGAGACGAAAAAGCGGCTGAGGAATTGATAAGACGTTATTATACATCTGTTTTACGTTATTGTAAAAGACAATGCTTCAATCTGGAGAAAGCGGAAGATTTAACGCAGGAAACTTTTTTGAAACTGTTTAAAAATTTGTCGGGATATAAAGAAAAAGGGAAATTTAAGGCATATTTATATACAATAGCAAATCATTTATGCATTGATGAAAGCCGGAAAATGAAAGAATGTTCCTTAGAAAATGAGGGAGAAATCAGAGATGAATGTGATGGGCTGCGCCGGATAGAGGATAAGTCAGAGGTAGGTTACCTATTAAATGTTTTATCGCCAGAGCAAAGAGAAGCTGTTATTTTACGGTTTGGAGAGGAACTTTCGTTTTGGGAGATTGCAAAAGTAATGGGATGCAACATGAGAACGGCACAGAGCAGGGTTAGAAATGCATTGAAAATAATGAGGAAGGAGCAGGAAAATGAACGATAAAGAATTGAAACAGTATTTGAATCAGTGTTTGCAGCAGGAAACAGAACTTGATAAATTGCATAACAAAGAAGATATAAAGAAACTTGGTAATGCCAAACTGGAAGAAACTGTTAGACTATGTGTTGAAATTATGAGAGAACAGGAATTAACGAAAAAGTTGCAGGAAGAACCACGGATAGGGTTTGTCCGGTATTTGTCGGACATTTTTCGGTTTGAAGGAGTACCAATATTTGGTTTGCAAGCCATTACGTTATTCATTATGTGTGTGGTAATTTACACAGTGGCAGGAAATCCAAGTTATATTCCTGCATTTATGCCGCTGTTTGTATTGGCTATCTTGCCGGCTATGTTCAAATGTCAATATTATGGAATGAGTGAACTGGAAGCCGTTACAAGGGCTTCCAGTTCCCAGATTGTATTGGCAAAGCTGATTTTAGCCGGAGCTGCAAATCTTGTATGCATGACATATTTTATTTTTTTTGAGGCATATCTTCAAAACTCATTTAGGGAAATTGGAAAGATTATTTTATACTGCATGGTGCCCTATTTAGTGTGTATGGTCAGTATGCTGCGTTTGATTCGATTGCGCAGAAAAGAAAATATGCAGATATGTACGGTTATAATACTTGGTTCCTGCGTTTGTTGGGGATTGTTGGCAAGAACTGTGCCGTGGCTATATGATACATCTGCTTTTGGTATATGGATCGTTGCATTTTTATTTTTTGCAGCGTTTTTCATAAAAGAAATTCATTTTATTATAACTATCAGAAAGGAAGGGAAAATGTATGGAATTATCACTTGACAGATTGACAAAGCATTATGGCAGCAAAATAGCCGTTGACCAGGTCAGTGCAACCTTAGAACCGGGGGTATATGGTCTTTTGGGAGCGAATGGTGCAGGAAAGACAACACTGATGCGAATGATGTGTGCTATTTTGGAATCGACTTCTGGGGAGGTGCTTTTAGATGGGAAAGATGTGATTTCTATGGGAGAAGATTATAGAAATGTATTAGGCTATCTTCCACAGGATTTTGGATACTATCCTAATTATACTGCTCTGGAATTTTTGATGTATGTTTCTGCCCTTAAGGGAATACCAAAGAAAATTGCTAAAAAGCGGGCGAGACAATTATTGGAGGAAGTAGGACTAAGTCATGTGGCTGATAAGAAAGTAAAGACTTTTTCAGGCGGCATGAAACAGAGAGTCGGAATTGCACAGGCGTTACTGAACAATCCGGACATCTTGATATTAGATGAGCCAACAGCCGGATTAGACCCAAAAGAAAGAGTGCGGTTTCGTAATCTGCTATCTGACTATGCCGGGGATAAAATTGTTATTTTGTCAACACATATCGTTTCTGATATTGAAGCAATAGCGGATGAAGTTCTGCTTATGAAGCAAGGGAAAATCGTATTACATGGTACTGTACCAGAACTGGTTCAGAAGGCAGATGGAAAAGTATGGGAACTGGAAGTATCTTCAGCAGAAGCAAAAAAATGGCAGACAAAATCAACAGTTGCAAATTTAAGGCATGAGGGAAAACAGGTGGTACTTCGTATTATTTCAGACGGCAAGCCGAGTGAGGAAGCTGTTTTGTGCGAAGCCACATTAGAAGATTTATATTTATATTATTTTCCAACAGAGGAAGGAGTGCATCAATAATGGAATTATTTTTGTTAGAGCATAAAAAGCTATGGCGTAAAACGAGTACCCAAATAAGCGTGTTTCTATGTTTTCTATATCTTGTAGTTTTTGGAAGCATACTTTCGTTTCAATGGTTCAGTTTTGGAAGTTCTGATGACTATACAAGTGCTTTTGGAAATAACTTTGATGGGTATGACATGATAAGGAAAAGTCAGGAATATTCCCTTATGTTTGGCGGGGAACTGACGGATCAGAGCCTGCAGAAGATGGTTGGTGATTATCAGGATATTGGAGCTGCCGGTGTTGACAGGGAATTGGAAAAGACGGATATGCATATCATTAATAGCTGGTTAGGAACCTTATATCCGGAACTTTTGGACACAGGGAGCTATAAGACAATGATGAACTATGTGGAACTGGAAAAATTAACAGGATTTTATGAAAGAAGGCAAAATATCATTGAAGACTTCCTGGAAAACAATGGTCAAAACAGGGATGAAAAAGAATATCTTTTGCAGATAAATGCAAAGGTAAAAGAGCCGTTTCGATACGAATGGACAGAAGGCTGGTCAAATCTTCTTGGAAGTATAGTTCCAGATATGGGTGTTGTAATGGCACTGTTCCTTGCGATTGTTTTGTCATCATTATTTGCGGGAGAATGGTACAATAATACAAGTTCACTGATCTTAACGACAAAAAATGGATGGAAAAAAATTACTTTTGCAAAAATAGGTGTAGGTTTGTCCTTTACAGCAGAATTTTTTGCAATTCTAACCGCAGGAAACCTTGTGTCACAGATTTTCTTTTTGGGCACTGCCGGATGGGATATGCCGATCCAGACAATCAAACTGATTGCCATTGCACCTATGAATATGCTGCAGGCAGAAATTTATGAATATGCATTTGTTTTTTTAGGGGTAATCGGATTTGCGGGAGTGGTCATGTTTATATCAGCCAAAACGAGGAGTAATGTATTGGCTTTATTGTTCAGTCTGGCAGTTGTATATGGACCGATGATGATTGCTGAGTATCTGCCGTATGGAGTGCAGAAGGCATTGGACTTAATTCCCTTAGTGGGAAGTGGAGCTGATATTTTCCGTACAAATACATTTTGCGTTTTTGGTAAATATGTGTGGTCACCATATTTGCTGATTGCTGTTCCAGTTTTGGTCGGTGTTTTATGCCTGCCGTTTGCGGTTAAAAGTTGGTCAAGGCGGTTAAGGGTTTGATAGAAAATGGTCAAAAAGAGAAATTCAAGAAAAAATACCAGAAGAAAATGCTGGAAAGTGATTCAAATTCTGTTTTTGATATATTTTTCAGTTGGCGTAATACAAAGCAGGGATTCTATACTTCCCTTTCTCTTAGAGCGCATTGGGGTGAACGATGATTCACATAGCATTCCTGTTTCAGAAGAATGGAATTTAATTGTGGTAGCTGCGGTTCCGGGAACAAGCTATGAGCTGTGGCATTATAGGTATGTTGGTGTGGAAAATGCAAAGATAATTTATGAACAGCAAATTTGTTTGGAAGAATATATTGAAAGAACAGAATAGCAAAAAAATAAAAAGTATAAATTATCTGAATATGGTGCAAGGCTCGCCGTTATCCAGCAAGATACAGTTGCCGTTGTCATAGTTTCTCCTTGCCCTTGGCTTTCTTGGCGGATATGTCTCCCATGTGCTGTGAATAGAGTTATCCATGATTCCATAGCCTGTTATGCACATTTCCATAATGCTTGTCTTTTGGTTTTTAGTTCTTTGGGTTCGGAATAGTGTGGTGCTGGCGGTCTATCTCTTGTTTTTGGTTGCTTGCTTCTTTACCGTACATGAGCATTTGTTTGGGTATTTCAGGCAGCAGCATAAAATCATGGAAAACGCTATATTACAGATTAAAGAATATGGTGTTAGTCAATAACTGTGTTGGTGATATTTCATAGTCCAATTTATAGGACATTATAAGCGGTATCATATGGT
>VSOD01000328.1 GCA_009774655.1 Lachnospiraceae bacterium | reverse complement strand
TGGATCAGCAGAAAAAGGATGAAGAGACTTTAAGAGAGAAGCTGAATAAAGAAGTCAGTGCAAATGGATTCTCTTCTGTAGAGGAAATGCTGACATGTGTTGTGAGGGAAGAGGATATCGCATCGTCGGACAAAGTGATTCACGAATATGATCAGGATGTTGCAACGAATGAAAAACAGCTTTCAGATGCAAAGAAGGACGCAGAAGGCAAAAAGGTGATAGACATTCAGGCATTACAGGCCGTATGTGATGAGCAGGGCGCGAAGGTAGATCTGATCAGAAAGAACTGTAATAACAGCGAAAACAGAATACATACGAATGAGGAGAAGCAAAAGAGTATTCTTGACAGGAGAGAAGAGTTAGAAAAGGCACGTAAAGAGAATGGGATCTGTCAGCGGCTTTATAACCTGGTCAAAGGCACAACGGGAAACGGAAAGATTACATTGGAGCAATATATCCAGGCTGCGGGATTTGACGGGATCATCGCTGCGGCAAACAGGCGGCTGCTGCCAATGAGCGACGGACAGTATGAGCTGTATCGTCAGGAGAATTCTCCCGGCAGGAAAAGCAACAATTTCCTTGACCTGGAAGTGCTGGACAATTATACGGGACACAGAAGACCCGTGGGAAATCTTTCCGGCGGGGAGAGCTTTAAGGCCTCACTGAGCCTTGCCCTGGGGCTGTCTGACACAGTGTCGTCCAATCTTGGCGGTGTGCAGATGGATGCACTCTTTGTAGATGAAGGCTTTGGAACGTTAGACAGGAAATCGCTGGATAATGCGATGGAAATTCTGATAAATCTGACTGGGAGCAACAAGCTGGTGGGCATCATCAGCCACAGGGAAGAACTGATAGAGAATATTCCGCAGCAGATCAAGGTCAAGAAGACAAAAGCCGGAAGTCAGATCACTGTTGAATACGGATTTTAATTTGAAGGAAGGTTTTCAGCACTGTCTGTCCGATCGCGGCTCAACCGGAGCAGCGATCGGACAGAAGCGGCGACTAATCTTTTTTCCGTGTCAGGAAAATTCCAACGATCGTCCCGATCAGGATCAGGGGAGCGAGTCTGACAAACAGCCATTCAAATGCGTGAAAAACGACTCCGGCCACAGCGGTTTCAGGGTCATTATAATTCCAGCCAAGATAAGGACTGTTCAGCTGTATTAAGACCGCAAAGATTGTTACGATAGCCACGCACAATGCGATCAACAGCCAGTGAAGTATTTTCATTCTGGTAGTCTTTCTCTGTGCTAGCTGTAGATTGATGATTTCCAGTTTTTTGGAAATTGCTTTCAGATCATCGACTTCCGGCTCCACAACCGTTTCTCCAAGCAGAATGCTTACCGGTGTTTCAAGCGCTTCCGATATGGAGAGCAGCATATCAGAATCGGGAACGGACAATCCCTGCTCCCATTTAGAGATTGTCTGCCGCACCACATTCAGCCTGACGGCAAGTTCCTCCTGCGAGAATCCTTTGGATCTTCTGATTGCTTTTATGTTTTCATTTAACATTGAAGAGCACCACCTTTCTTTCAGTTGTTGCCGTTATTGTATTAGAAACTGCCCGTTGCGGCAAGCAACGCATATTAACATGCAGGATTTATATGGCTATACAAAACGATACCATATTATTTGAGGAAAAGCATATAGAAAGAGATGGAAAACGGCATATTTGTGTAATATAATCTGATTGATACGGACATTGGCAAACATACTTTGCCATGAAAAAGTGCCTCTGACGTTTTTACAGCGTTTTGCGGCCGGATGAAGCGAAAGGAACGAAAAGCAGGATGGAATACATAACAGCGACTTCTGACATGGTAGATGCAGTTCACGATATTTTGCACACAGCCATCAAAACAATATATCCGAAGTATTACCCGAAAGAGGTAGCAGAGTTCTTTTGCCGGCATCATAGTAAAGAGCATGTTTTGGACGGTATCGCGTCTGGAAATATGGGTGTTTTGGTAGTTGAGAATGTGATCGCCGGTGCTGGCGGAAAAAGACGGCTCCCTGTGCTGTGGCTGGCAGCGCTGGGGATTTCCCGGCTATGAGGGGAAAAAGCTGATCTTCAATGCCAGATGTGAGTCGGCGCTGGAAAAGCCTTTGTTCCGGGCCGGCATACAGCACAGGCGTATTGTGATTCCGGCATCCTGGTTTTACGAATGGAATCCCCGGAAAGAGAAGAACACATTTTGCAGGAACGATATGCCGCTTTTGTTTATGGCGGGGCTTGGCAGACGGTATGAAGACGGAGAGCATTTTGTGATCCTTACGACTGCCGCAAACGCTTCCATGAAGCCGGTGCATGACCGGATGCCGCTGATTCTGGAGCGGCAGGAGGTCGCAGAATGGATATTTCATGATGCGAAGACAGCAAACATCCTGCACAAAACTCCCTGTCTGCTGGAGCGGAAGACGGATTATGAACAGTTGAGCCTGTTCTGAACTGTATTTTGATTTCAGGTGGAAAGGTGTGGGCTGTTTAACAGATATTACCGCTTGAAAATAGAACGTATGTTTACTATAATGAATGCACAGGAGATGAACATGCGTTTGGAAAACATTATTTTTCATATAGATGTCAATTCGGCCTATCTTTCCTGGGAGGCCGTTTATCGTCTGGCCCACAAAGGGGAAAGGCAGGAGCAGAGTCCGACAGACTTGACCATAGAGATCTATAGGGCAGGCAGCTGAATCTGTTTGATGAAATGGATTATGAAAAGATCGCCAGGATGGATGATCCGGTGGAAAGGGGAGAGTAAAAGATGGCATTTGGAATCGGTGCGCATTCTTCCGGGGCAGATGCAGGCAGTGTCAGGGGAACACAGAAAAGAATCGGTTGTCAGTGCTGGTTTACCAGTACCGGAAGGATTATGCCCCTGATGTTGAAAATACAGGATGAGAATGGAGAAATACAGACAATCCGGGAAATCACAGTCCATTCTCAGGAAAAGAAGCGGTACGCCGGAGTTCCCGCCATGGAATATGACTGTACACTGATCCTCCATGGCCAGAGCATAAGAGTATGGTTGATCTACTATCAGGCAGAAAACAGGTGGGTGATCAACTTTCGATGACGGCTCTGTTACAAGCAAAGTCCTTAAAGGTATTTGTTTATGTCGTACTGCTCGATTACATTTTTTCCCAATAAGGTGATCGCCTGTCTGGGACATTTGTTGATACAGCGATAGCACATGGTACATTGATTGCCGGCAGTGACAGTACCGTCTACTGATCTGATATTTTTCATGGGGCACAGCGTTTCGCATAAGCCGCACCCGATACATTTTTGCTGGTCGATCTTCAACTGATCTGTGTAGTGTTTTGTCCTGCTGTAGAAGTAAAGCCTTTGGCCAAACAGTCCGGCAGCATGATACCAGATACCCAATCCCTCCTGTGGCGGCTTTCCGCTTTTGATCTGGGTGACCGCTTTATGGATCTTTGCGTCTGCGTTTCTTATCAATGTAAGATTTTTCTCGTATTTTCGTTTCAAAACTTTTTCGTCACAGATACTGTCCGGCATTTTCAGATGCAGGCCGCCGGTTATGACCGCACCGTATTTTTTGAAAAGCCGTGCCAGGATTCCGGCCCCGTCACCGCTGAAAAGCCCCATTGTCGCGATGATGAAAATTCTTTTCCCATGCCAGATCTGCCTGTTTGTGACGATATAGTCCTGGAGTATTTTAGGAATATTGCTGAACTGGACCGGGTAGCATATTACGATTTCGCGCGCAGCGATGATGTGCGTGACCGCTTCGGCCTGTTCTATGGAAAAGGCCGGACTGCTCTTGTCATATTCTTCTAAAAATCTATGAATACAATACTTTGAATTTCCTGTACCGCTGAAATAGATGCCGACCATTGTATTTCTCCATATTTTTTGTGTTGATGATTTTCCGGTATGACTTATTTGTTTTACTTATTTTACCATGTACAATGATTTTTGCAAAGGAGAGGACAGGATTGTTTATTGATGGTTTGACGGAAAGAATTTATCAGGTATTCCCCAGTCCGCCTTTTGCGGGGTATCTTTACCGGATGGAACTGCGTGTGATATACTCTACACAAAGATATTACAACAATATTCGCACAGGATAACAGGAGAACAGGATGAAATCAGATCACATATATTTCATAACAGGGACGGCATATGCCGGCAAATCCACGATGGTGAAGCGGCTGGCCGAGAAGTATAACGGGATTGCATGCGAAGAAAATTATCATGATGCATTATTATCCGGATTAGACCAGAAGAGATTTCCGTGTCTGACATACACGAGAGACCTGCAGGACTGGCGCGATTTCATCAGACGAACGCCGGATGAATATGAAGCCTGGGTGAAAGGGGTATCCAGAGAGTGCGAAATTTTGGAACTTGATATTCTGGAGCAGCTGAGCACCGAAGGGAAAAAGATTTTTGTGGACACCAATATTTCCCTGGAAACGTTGAGAAAGATATCGGATAAGGAGCATGTGTTGATCATGCTGGCTGAACCGGATATATCGGTCAACCGCTTTTTTGAAAGACCAGACAAAGAAAAGCAGTTTCTATATCAATTACTCATGGCCGAAGAGGACGCCGAACGGGCAATGGAAAATTTCAGGCAGTGTCTGAAAAGGATTAATTCCCGTGCGGTGTATGACGCTTTTCTCAACGCCGGTTTTCGGGTCATCGTCAGAGATGAGAACAGGAGTATTGAGGACACTTTTGCTTTGGTTGAGAGGGAACTGGGCCTGCAGGAATGTTTGTGACCGGTGTTTGGGACGTGTACGGTTTTTAGGAAAAATGTTGAAAGTCTGATGGGAGTTGGAGGGGATCTGAATGAAAGCGTACAGTATGCAGAATAAAAAGGCATGGGAATATAACGCGTATGAGTTTTGGGTGAAACAGGCGGG
>VSOD01000327.1 GCA_009774655.1 Lachnospiraceae bacterium | reverse complement strand
CCGTATCACCCAGCCAGACTTTTCCGCCAGTTGGCTGATCCATGCCCGATACATTGTAGAGCAGCGTGGATTTTCCGGAGCCGGACGGCCCCATGACCGCCAGCATTTCACCCTGTTTCATCTCAAAGGAAACCTTGTGCAATATCTTATCTTTATTCAAATTTTCTACTTGAAGCAGTTTGTCCATTTGCGCTACTCCTTTCCCCTGCAACACTCATAGGCTTTGATTTGCCCGATTTGCGAGATACCGGCCCAAACCGCCAAAATCGCCGCCCCTAAAATGACAATCGGTATGCCAGCCATCACTTGCCCCCAGTTTATAACAAAACGAAAACTGTCCGCACCAAAAGACTTCAAAACCATCCCGCACAAACTTTCCCCACACAGGTGGCCCAGGGTAAGCCCGGCCACGATGCCTAATACAGCAGGCACAAGCCCTTTTGTAAAATAGATGCGTTTTATTGTTCCGCTGGTAAAGCCCAGGGCTTTACGCAGAGAAATTGCATAACGCTCCCGCTCCACAATGAGCCGCAGGAACAGCGTCAGCACCACGGCTGTGACCAGCACGGCGATCCCCCCTGCCACCCGCGATGCCAGCCGAAGCTGCACCAGTGTCTGTGCGTAAGTGTCTCGAACGTAGTCCTCAACGTCCGTCACATCTACACCCGTCCCACGATACTTTGCCATCCACTGTTCTTTATCTGTCGATTCTTCCAGAGAGGCATATAGGACACTCCAAATCACGGGAGCAGTATCAGGTCTGTTACGAATTTTCGCCGTTTTGCCGCCGTTCGTAATATCGGAATAAATACCGCAGACGGTGTAGCCTGACTTTTTTCCGTTTACATTTAAGTCCAGCGTATCACCGACAGACAGCTTCAATTCTTCCGCGTTCAAAGAGGACAGCGCGATCTCGTTTTCACCCGTCGGTAGTATTCCGGCTGAGAAGCTGACAGGAAAAATACTATGGTCGCCTGTTTCCACCGTCAGATTGACCGTCCCGCCATCCGGCAGAGCAGCCGGATAAGAACAGGTCTGGAGGGTTGTATATTCTTTCACTTGTGGGTCTTGCCCCAACGCAGTGGCAATCTGAGCGGTCATACTGTCAATGTCTTTGATCTGCCGGACGTCAATACGGATTTCCGCGCTGCCAATTCCCATATAGGTTACAAACTTCGGAGAGGAAACCGTGTTATAAAGGTTTTGCGGAACGAGCATCAAAAAGGTGCAGGCCGCTGTGACAAATCCAATCAGAAGATACTTCCCATATCCTTTATCGCCTCTCTGCATCTGGAACATTGCAGAGAGCGCAGATAATTTGTCCGTCTTTTTTAAGGAATGACGGATAGAGAGAAGAATGATACCCTCGGCCAGCAGTGCCGCCAGAAGAGCGGCAAGTGTTTTCCAAGTTCCTTGATCCGTCGTCCCGTATAGCTCCTGAAGTTGTCTAACAAGCGGCTTTTGAAGGATAGCCGCTGTCCCCAGCCCAATAAACGCACCACAGAGGGAGAACAGAAGATATTTCGCAAAATAAAGACGTCTGATTTCTTTTCGTCCGATTCCAAGAGCTTTCAGCATTCCCACTTCTTTTCTGTCCCGCTCCATCTGTAAAGACAGGATGAAATGAATACAAAGCATGGAGATCAGCAGCACAATGATACTCATAAGAAAGATCACAAAAATCATTGTCCCATCGGATAGTGCGTTCATCATGCGAACCAGAGGTCGGGTGATGGTCGGACCATTAGCAGGAAGGCTGCTGGCGGTATAGGCTGTCTGAAAGATATTCATATCAGCCCCGTCCCGCAGCAGAAATTCAATCAGGTATTCTTCCTCACCCTGGCCGCGCAGCAGCGCATAATCTGCCGCGCTGACCAGAAAGCGTTTTGACGAAGCCATCATGGAGTTCATCTGCGCGTCCCGGATAAATCCCGCAACCGTAAGCGTCTGGCCGCCAATCGTCATGGTACTTCCTGCCGCCAAGCCATATCGGTCACGGTAGCAGATGGGGACATAGACCTCTCCCGGCAAAATCTGTGGGCACGCGCCATCCATGCCTAGCAGAAAGTCGAATCGTTCTCCCTGCACACAAAGCCCGTTGTCCTGAGTGCTGTCGATCAGGCTTTGACCGTCCAATGCGACATTGCTGTTATCCAGATTCAAGAAGCGGCATATTTGCCAATCCTGTACCTCTGCGCAGCTTTCAGCAAAGCGAGTAAATTCCGCCTCCTCTACTGCCCCGGTGTGCATCTGTATGAAGTCGGGGACACCGGCACTGTCCATCAAAGTGTTGATGGCTCCCAACAGATTACCACTAAGAAGCACCGTCAATGTCAGCAGCGCAGCGGAGATCGCCATGAAGAAAACCGTAGCGGTAGACATCAGCTTATTCTGTTTGACATCATTCCAAATCAATTTCTTTAGCATGACAACTTCCTTTCCAATGCCCTGACGCTTTTCATGGAACCCAGCAGCAGGGCCGTTAGGCTGAGCAGTCCGCCCGCCACCATAACGACGCTGGCAGCGCCCCGTCCCACACTGAGCCGGAACAATGCCGCCGTCCCGTCAGCCGCTGCACCCGCCGCACCATAGGCCACTACATACCCAATCTGCGATAAAAATCCGATCACACCCCAGGCCCGCCCCTGTAGTTCGTCCGGGATGTTGGTTCTGACCAGATAATCCAGACAGTTGTTGGCAAACGGCAGGGTGGCAAAAAACAGGAAACCAAACAGACATATCAGATAGATATTCTCCCAAACGCCAAATCCGATCATACCGATCCCAGCCAGAAACAGGGACACACTCAAGACTTTGACATATCCCCGCTTAATGCCTTTCGCACCTAAAAACAGGCTGGATACCAGCATCCCGCAGGCACAGACGGTTTCCCCAACACCCAGTGTGGCGCTGTCCGCAAAATCAAGGATCATGGGCTGGGCCAGAGTTTGGAAGGTTCCCATAAAACAGGTCATAACTGCGGAAATCGCAATCAAAACAGAAATACCCCGATTGCCCGCTATTGCACTCCAGCCCTGACGCAGACTTTCTCCAAAGGAAGGCTTATCCCAGGCTTTCTTTCTGGCGATCTCCTTCCGCACCACCGCGGCGCCAATCACGGTAGGGAAAAAAGTGCAAATGTCAATCACCAGCAACAGCTTAATGTCACTGACCGCCAGTAGCCCACCAGCCAGGATAGGAGAGATCAAATACCTTGCACTTCCGGCAATACTCACCATGCCGCTGGCTTTGGAATATTCCTCACTGGTCAGGAGATCCGTCACAGTTGCCCGATAGGACGGTTCCAGCAGAGCGGAGAAGGTAGAACTGATGAAAACGCCGACACATATCTGCCAGAGAGCCGCTTCACCATTCATCATGCACAGCAGTATATAAAAAATACCAAATGCCGAACACCCATCCCCGACCATCATAAGCAGCCGCCTGTCATAACGATCTGCCAGTACGCCAGCCGGGACACTGAGCAGCAGAGTTGGCAGGAAAGCCAACAGTGTAACCAGCGCCATACTTCCTGCACTCCCTGTCTGCTTGAACACATAAACGCCCAGCCCAAAACTTGTCAGCCCTCCACCGATGGCCGAGATAAATTCGCCTGCCCACAACAGCATAAATTTTGAAAAATTGCTTTTCTTATATTTCATTCTCTCAATCCTCCACAAAACATAGACCGTCTGCCTGTCGGTTTATAGATTGAAAATAAAGGAACCATCCTGTTCCTCTATTTTCTCTATTTTTGCTGGTCGTTTTGAAATATGGGGAGAATAGCAGCCTGCATACTTCCCCGTTCCATCCCCAACAATCGTTCCAAATTATAAATAAAGGCTGTAACCTTTTGTTGTCGCTCGTCCTCGCTATACTGCATCAGGTCATCGAATACGGTGTTGGAATACAACAGCGTCATTTCCGCCACCTCCGCTGGAAAGTCTGTCTGGCAGATTCCCTGGGCGATTCCTTCTTCAATCAAGCTGGTGATGAGGGGATTGATTCCGGTCAGCAGTCCAATCTGCATTTTTTGATGGAGCAGCGCATTCTGCGGTTTATGAACCTGATCCATGACTTCCTGTCCGAGATTTCCATCTACATTTAATGCCATCATCATCATAGTTAACCGCTGCAATACGGGTATGTCTTTTTGGTTGAAAATGTCTGCCGCCCTTTTTATGAGTTGCCTCGACATCCGCTCAATCATGGCATCCAGAATATCTTCTTTTGACTTAAAATGGTAGTACAGCGTTCCCCTTGCAATTCCAATCTCATTCAAAATATCATTTGTACTGGTGTTATCGAAGCCTTTTGTTCCAAATAACCGCTCAGCCACATCCAAAATTTCATTTTTGCGTTCTTCCGCTTCTTTGACAATCCGCATTTTTGTCACCATCCCTTATTTATTAAACCGACTGTCTGTCAGTATTGTATCATAGGAAAAGTAAAAAAGTAAGTAGGGGACGTCAATTTTCGCAGAATGTTCAAAAAAAATTCATCCAATTATCACTTTTTGATTTTTATTTTTAAGATTCCAGAACAGACACGGGGCACACACAAACGAGCAGCCTTGCTGCTTCACAATCTAACTACATAAAAAATAAAGGCTTTCAGCCACAACAATGTGTGCCGAAAGCCTTTATTTAGGGTGTTTTTATGGATTTTTATTCCTGCCCTTTGTACAACTTGCAATTTCCATTTCTGTACCTTTATGAGTTTTATCTTGCAGTCCTGCCACCCGCAGAATTCCAGAAAAGCGTTAATAGACGACAGTGTTCTATCGACCGTCTGAGCCTTACCTCTTTGTTTCATAATCGTAAAACTCCTGTATATCATTTTTCTATATTTTTACCCACAAACATACAGGAAATTACGCTCCTTTATAAAAAGGTAAAGCACCTCATGCC
>VSOD01000326.1 GCA_009774655.1 Lachnospiraceae bacterium | reverse complement strand
ACCGGCGGCTCCTCCGGCTCCTCTGCCGGCGCCTGCTCCTGTGTCGTCCCGTCTCCCTGTCCGTCCTGCGTCTCATCCTGTTCCGGCACCTTGACGACGACCGCTTCCCCCGACACGTCCTTCACCACATCATTCAGCTTCTGTTCCTGCGCATAATCCGTGATGTTCTGCTGCAGGCTGCTTCCTGTATCCGCCGCCTTCCTTCTGCCCGGCATAAGCACAAGCAGTACGATGATACATACCAGAAGCAGCACGATCACGCCCAGAAGCACCGATGTCATGTAGGGCTTTTGCAGCAGGCCGTGCAGGCCGCCTTCTGCCATCTCTTCATCAGGTGCATCTTCCGCATCCAGATCCTCCACCCGAAGATCGTCTTCCTGCTCCTCACCTTCTTCCATTCTCTCGGATCTGATATCTTCTCTCCAGTCCGGTTCCTCCTCACGATGATTTCTCTCCATCAGATTCATATATCACACAACCTTTCTCCGTCCCGCGTCGGACGTTCGCAGATTCCTTCCTGTATACCACTCTTATTATAACAGACATTCCTTAACAAACTACTATCTAAATTATTAAGATTTTCCTAACCACGGAAAAGAGCCCGCCACCCGACAGACTCTTTCTATAACTCTTCTATTTGCTCAAATACTCGTCGATTCCTTTCGCCGCAGCTTTGCCGGCGCCCATGGCAAGGATCACCGTCGCGGCTCCCGTGACCGCATCGCCGCCGGCATACACACCTTCCCTGGATGTTTTGCCGAATTCCTCTTCCGCCACGATGCATTTATATTTATTGACTTCCAGTCCTCTGGTCGTGGAAGAAATAAGCGGGTTGGGGGAAGTACCCAGAGACATGATGACCGTATCCACTTCCATCGTAAATTCGGAACCTTCGATCACCACAGGCCGCCTTCTGCCGGAGGCGTCCGGCTCACCGAGTTCCATCCTGACGCATCTGATCCCGGAAACCCATCCGTCCTCGTCGACAAGAATCTCCGTCGGATTGGTCAAAAGATCAAAAATAATGCCTTCCTCCTTCGCGTGGTGCACTTCCTCCACACGGGCCGGCAGCTCTTCCTCGCTCCTGCGGTATACGATATGTACCTCGGCCCCGAGACGCAGCGCCGTCCTCGCGGCATCCATCGCCACATTGCCGCCGCCCACGACAGCCACCTTCTGCCCGCGCATGATCGGGGTGTTGGACTCCTCGTCGAAAGCCTTCATCAGATTGCTCCTCGTCAGATATTCATTGGCCGAGAAAACACCGTTGGCCTGCTCGCCGGGAATGCCCATGAACTTGGGAAGACCCGCACCGGAACCGATAAATACCGCGTCAAATCCTTCCTCTTCCAGCAGTTCGTCAATGGTCACGGATTTACCCACTACCACGTTGGTCTCAATCTTAACGCCCAGCGCGCGCACGTTCTCGATCTCCCTGGCAACCACGGCTTCCTTGGGAAGACGGAATTCTGGTATACCGTATACCAGCACGCCGCCCGGCTCATGCAGCGCCTCGAAGATCGTCACCTCGTAGCCTGCTTTCGCCAGATCTCCGGCACAGGTCAGTCCTGCCGGTCCGGATCCGATCACCGCCACCTTCTTATCCTTCTTCTCCCTGGCGCCTTCCGGCTTGATGTTGTTCTCTCTCGCCCAGTCTGCCACGAAACGCTCCAGCTTGCCGATGGAGACCGGCTCGCCCTTGATACCGCGGATACATTTGCCCTCGCACTGGCTCTCCTGCGGGCAGACACGCCCACACACCGCCGGCAGCGCCGATGACTCGCTGATCACCTGATAAGCCGCCTCGATATCGCCCTCCTTCACCTTCTCGATGAAGCCCGGAATATCAATGGCCACGGGGCATCCCTTGATACACTGCGCATTCTTGCAGTTAATACAGCGGGTCGCCTCACACATCGCTTCTTCTTTATCATATCCGAGACATACTTCCTCGAAATTCGTTGCACGCTCTTTCGCATCCTGCTCGCGGACAGGTACTTTCTTTAACACATCTGCTACCATTGTCGTAATCCTGCTCCTTTCCTGACCAGATCTCCCATTCTCCCGGCACTATGCCTCATCCGCACAGTTTCCGCACCCGCCGTGATGAGTATTGCCCTCCCGGGCTTTCAAAAATGCTCTTCCTTCTTTCGTCTTATACATCTGCTGGCGTTTCATCGCCTGGTCAAAATCAACCTTGTGGCCGTCGAATTCAGGCCCGTCCACACATGCAAACTTCACTTCTCCGTCCACTGTCAGCCTGCAGGCGCCGCACATACCGGTGCCGTCCACCATGATCGGATTCATGCTCACCACCGTGGGCAGATCATATTTTTTCGTTGTAAGGCAGACAAATTTCATCATGATCATGGGGCCGATGGCGATACACACATCGTATGTCTTTCCTTCCTCCCCGATCAGATCGTCGATCACCTTCGTGACCATGCCGCTTCTGCCATAAGAACCGTCGTCTGTGGTGATATAGAGATTCCCTGCAACCGCCTTCATCTCTTCTTCCATGATCAGCAGATCCTTCGTCTTCGCACCTACGATCACATCCGCCGCCACACCCTGCTCATGCAGCCACTTCACCTGCGGATAAACAGGCGCCGTTCCCAGACCGCCCGCCACAAAGAGGATCTTCTTTGTGCGCAGACTCTCGATCTCTTCATGGATCAGCTCCGAAGGACAGCCCAGCGGTCCCACGAAATCATGGAAGCTGTCGCCGGCTTTCAGATTCTTCATCATCTCGGTAGCCGCACCGACCACCTGAAACACGATCGTTACCGTTCCGGCTTCCCTGTTGTAATCACATATCGTCAACGGAATACGTTCTCCGTCCTCATCGGTCCTGACAATGACAAACTGTCCCGGCTGGCATGCTCTGGCAGCCCGGGGTGCCTCGACATCCATCAGATAGATGTTCGTCGTCAGTTCTTCTGCTTTTACTATCCTGTACATCGCCGCTTATCCTCCTAACTCGATCTTACTCCCTGCTCTATCATAATACGCGTCTTTTTGACATCTTACTAATAATAATGTAACTCTGTACATTTTGCAACTGTTATTTCATCCAAGCGCCACCGCTGTGAAGTTCCCCTTCTCGTCGTATCCCAGCTGCGCCGCCTCTCCTGTATGGATCTGCACCAGAAATACCTTGTCGGTCCTGTTTAACATCCCGGTGCCGTCATCATAGTATTCGTTGATCGTATAATAGCCGCTGCCGTCGATTCCGAGTACGGAGCTGAACTGGTAGCTTAACGTACCGCTCAGCCGTTTGCTGTTCCCCGCCGTATCCTCCAGATAGCCGGTCTCCACAAGGCGCTCCACCAGTCTGCCCACCGCCTGATCGGTAGGGATGGCATCCCGCAGTTTCAGCGTATAGGTCCGCATGGTCACCTCACTGGACACACCCTCCTCACTGATATTGACGAACTTAAACAATGTCCTGCCAAGGGGCATCGGGATCGGCCCTGTATAGGGAACGCTGTCCGCCGTCGGCTCGGATTCGTCTGTCGTGTAGTAGATTTTGCAGCCCTCCACGCCCTCGGCCACGATCATCATCGGTTCCGCATATTCTCCGCTGTACAGTTCCACCTCCGGTGCGTTCGGCACAGACAGGTTGATGACATACTTCTTGCTGACGATCTCACTCTCGATACCGTAGTCATTTACAAAAAAAGCACTGATCACATGCTCCCCGTCCTCCAGAAAAAGCGGCGCCGTATAGATCTGACTGCGCTTATCGGGTTTGGAGCCGTCCGTCGTGTAATAGATCGTCCCGGACGTGTTGGAGCTTAACTTGAGAGGAATCACCTCTGCGTAGTCGCCCTCTACATAGCTGAATTCCGGTTCCATGGCCAGATAACCCTGAAACATATTTACAATACTTTCTTCCGGGCAGCTGCGCAGCAGCTCATTGATCTGTCCGTACAATCCCTGATTAGCATAGATCGTGACGATCTTGTCGTAGGCTTCCTCCACCTTCTCATATGGAAAATTCCCGTTCTCTATTACCTTGTATAACACCCGGATCGCCGCCTCATTATCCTCCTGTATATAGTAGTAATCCGCTTCCATAAAAAGCAGATCCACTTCCTCCGGATTCTTCTCATAGGCCTCTTCCAGACAGGCGATGGCCTCCGCATACATGCCGCTGCCCGCATACTCTCTGGCTTTATTGATCTGATAATCCACCGTCTGGATATGATAGGCATACGCACTGTACGTCACAAGCGCTACGACAAAAAACAGGATAAGACTCGCCATCACCCAGATCTTACGACCGTCCGGCGGTATATCCTCCAGATCGGTCTCATCCTCTTCCTCTTCCTCTTCCTGCACCGTGTCTGCCTGCTGTGTCTTCACGCTGTCTCCTCCATCCTGTTCTGCCACCAGTGTAGACAAGGTTTCCGTTATGCTGTTTTCTATTTCCGGCTCAAAATCGGGTACGATCCGGATCTCCTCCCCGCAGATCTCACAGATCAGATGTCCCTCGACCATTTCACTGCCGCAATGTGGACACTTCATAAACAGTTCCTTTCTATCCTCTATCCGACAGTACCTGCTTCCACACAATTATACATCAGCATGGCGATCGTCATCGGCCCCACTCCGCCCGGTACAGGCGTGATGGCGCTGCATACCGGCGCCACATCCTCGTAATCCACGTCGCCGCACAGCCTGCCGGACTCGTTTCTGTGGATGCCGACGTCGATCACGACCGCGCCTTCTTTCACGTAGTCTCTCGTTATCATCTTCGGCCTGCCCACGGCTACGACCAGAATATCAGCCCGCTTTGTCACTTCCTGCAGATTCGCGGTCCTGGAATGAGCGACGGTCACGGTGCCGTTCTCCCGCAAAAGAAGCAGGGCCATCGGTTTGCCCACAATATTGCTCCGGCCGATGATGTCACACTCTC
>VSOD01000325.1 GCA_009774655.1 Lachnospiraceae bacterium | reverse complement strand
GTCTATAAAGGACGAATCTGTCCGTCTGCTCCGAATACATAGTGGTTCATACCATCGTCTTCCCCGTCCTGTTCTTTCTCATGACAGCTCCAGCAGTCCAGCCGCAGGTTGTCATGGTTCAATGCCACGTCAGGGTTGCTTATGTTCTCCGGCGTCAGCCATATCTTATGGTGTACGATCCTGCCCGGTTCCATGCCGCACACTTCACACATGCCACCATCTATGGCTCTCCTCTTAGCCTTGTATGACTCCCTGCATTTCTTCCACGCTGTACTGTTGTAGAATGCACGGGCAAACTCCCTCGCCATTATTCATCCTGTTTAGCTTGCTTCTTGGCACGCTTGGGCTTGGTCAGTCCTGCTGCCTCTGCCGCCTGCTCCGGCTCAGTCTCTGCTGTGTCCTGCTGCCCTGCCTCCTGCTCGTCCGTCTCAGCATCTGCCGTGCCCTGCTGCCCTGCCTCCTGCTCCGGCTCCTCTGCTACTGCCACGATCAGCGTCGCATCTGTCGCCCTGATCTCTGCATACCTCTCAGGCGTAATCTCCAGCTCACTTCCAGCCTCATACACCTCGTCTGTATACTTGTCCTTGAATCGTCTCTTTGCTACTGCTCTCATATGACCCTCCTTTTCTGTGCGAGCAAACAAAAACACCAGATTTCTCTGATGTTTTCTGTGGCTTGTTCCCTTGCTTCACTATATCATGCTACTATAATACCACATGTAGTAATGCAAAATCATGCCATCTTTTTATTATTTAATTTTTCCCCCTTACATTCTTGCCACAAATTGTTTAAATTCCTGTAGCTCATTTTTATCAATTAGAATATCGAAGTAACAATATTCTTTACCCCTGATGATATACCAAATACGTTTAAGTTTTTCTTTTAATGACATTTTCCCTTTATCCTGCCTAAAATAAAAACTATCGCTTACAAGCTGTAACGAAAACGCATTGTCCTTATTGTCAAACTTTAAAACGACTCCACTTCCGCATCCACATTTACAAAATGTCACATGTTCATTTTATTTTATTATCATTCTCCCCGTTTTGCTGTACAAACTCCTCCATAAACTCTCGGATTACCTCCGCCTGCGGCTTTCCTGCCCTATCACAAGCCTCCTTAAACTGCTCCACAATATCCCGTTTCAGTTTAAAGCCCTTCGTCATGTAACCCGCTTTCTTCTGATACTTCTCACTGGCTATCGTCTGTTTCGACGGATTACCTTTCGGCACGGCTCTCCCTCCTTTTCACAATACCCGCATAAACCAATTTCACTATCCCAATCGCGATAAAAAAGATTGCTAATTTTAATAACATATTTACACAGATGAGCTACCGTGGTATAGTTTAGGTAACAGGAAGGGCTTTCGCCCTCCCGTCAGCTTAACAGCTTATCGAGAATCAGTAGTATGATTCCGATAACCAAGTCCGTCAGTGCACCGAGTAGCCAGCTCTTATATGTACTGTCGGACTTTTGATTTTTGCTCACCTGTCTCTCACCTCCTTCTAAGTATATGATATCATATGGTTAACCATATGTCAAGGCTTTTTCCTATTTTTCCAAGGAAATTTACAGATACTCCTCAACAATGTGCGGCTTGAATGTATACAAGTCAAGCGCTGTATTCGATATTTTGTTCGCCATTTGCTGCACCGCATACGCTATTTTCTTAAATTCCTCTTCCTTCAGAT
Organism: Lachnospiraceae bacterium; assembly: GCA_009774655.1. Taxonomy (GTDB): domain Bacteria; phylum Bacillota; class Clostridia; order Lachnospirales; family Lachnospiraceae; genus UBA3282. The sequence goes on along the minus strand of VSOD01000325.1, from coordinate 3,243 downwards.
ACATACAGTATGTATCAAGCACCGCATCCATCCCCGTCAGATACTTGCGCATCTCCCCGATCAGCTGTAATGCCTCTTTATTTTTGGGAATATCCACCACCATCCCCTTCGCCTGATTCAACCCAAACACAGGAATCGTCCTGGTCTTTGCTTCGATCCCCTCTGGCACCTTCTCAATCCGAGTATTTACTGGTATTACCGCCTTTTTTTCTGACGCCTGCTGCCCCTGCGCTGTCTCCGGCTTTTCCTCTTTCGCACGGAAGTAGAAGTCTACCAGATGGTCGTATACTTCCCATGCTTTATCGGTGTTGAGGCTCTTTGCGTGGAGAAGGGCGCCTTTTTCTGTCCAGAGGTAAAGATGTTTCGCATATTTTATCTGCTCATACATTTTAGGGTCGTCTTTGAACTCTTGCAAGTCTTTCCCCGATAGTTCTATGTAATGTTTCCCTAACTGATAATTCTTTTTACTATATCTGAAATTGTGCTGAATGGTACCCACATCTGCTCCATATAACTCCGCAATCTGCTTTGTCGTTAAAACCCTCTGCCCCTTTACTTTGATTACTTGTAAATCCTGCATTATCTTCTCCTCCATCTTAAATTTGCCAAAACAGAGGTACAGTGTTATAATATTTATGCCTCTATTTTAGGGGATGGACATTCGTAATTACTTTCTTAGGGTATGGCGAATGTCCGTTTATTTTGTTATATCTGACTTCAATCTGTGTATTCCTCTCCGTATTCCTTCTGTCTTTGCCACTTTTTCCTGTTCACAATAAGTTTCAAGTATTTCCTTCGTTTCTTTGTCAAGGCGTACATGAATCGGATCCGTTTTAGGATTATCAGATTTCGGTCTTCCAGTTCTAGGGCTCATTTTTTCACCTCCATTTCTTGTAGCCCATAAATCCAATATAATTTATGTAGCCCATAAAGTCAACCTCTTTTTTAACTAGGGGAGAATTTCTCCCCTCCTTTTTGCAATCTGTCTTGTCGTTAACACCCTCTGCCCTTTTACTTCGATTACTTGTAAATTGTCCATCATAATCCTCTTTCCTCCGTTTTATGCCCAAATTGGGTGTTTATTTTTTTATTATTCTACGTACAATTTGGGTATAAGTCAAGAGTTTTTTTATTGAAGGAGAAAAACATGTTCCATGACAGACTTCGTGCAACGAGAATCAACCGAGGATATACATTGCAGAAAACCGCCGATAGTCTTGATATTCCTTTAAGAACTTATCAAAACTATGAAGCCGGAGTGAGAGAACCACATTTATCTCTCATAGTCTCTATTGCTGATTTTTTTGATGTTCCGATTGATTTTCTTTTGGAGCGGGACGACTATCTGAAATCTCTCGGAGTTTCCGTTGATGTATCCCTAACATGTCCTCCAAGGCGTCCCAAACCTCAAAAGAACCGTTAAGCTTGTTGTATTCGATCTTTTGATAATGTCCCAATGTTAATCCCAACTTATCCGCCATTTGCTGCTGTGTAAGTCCTGCTGCCGCTCTGGCTTCCTTTAAATTCTTTCTCATGCTCTCCCCTCCCCTACTAGATTTCTCCCAGATATACCCCGACTTTCGATATGATCTTCTTTACAATCCTCTTCATCTGCCGCTCGGAATATGCAACCTTATCTATTTTGGTATAAGGCATGTTCCGGCGCTGATCCGACCAGAAGCGTGTCTTCATTACTTTCTGCTCCTCTGCATTTAAATTCCTGTAAACCAGCTCCACAGCCTCGATCTCTTTCTTTAGTCTTTCTGCCCGTTTCGATGTCATTTTAAAGGCTTTTGCCTCTGTAACTGATTGCGGCTTGCTATAATCTTCCGATAAACTCACTCCCGTAGCCGGATTCGAGGATGATGCCATTACCTGATCTATGTACTCTTTATATTCTTGTTTGGATGATGGATATCTCCGAATAATGATTTCTACTATGTGCCATGCGTCACGATCGATCATATCGGTTTTCATCCCCCTTTCCGGCGGGGACTGCTGCCCCGCCTGCTGCCGCGTTTACTGTTACCGTGATATACTAATTGAGGTAGTGTCATCATTCCTGCTGTGTGCCATTTACGTCTCCGGCTTTTCACATCTCTCAAACCCTATTACCCAGACCCACGGGTTTGCATTCCAGCTGTATAAGTCCTGCTGCCTCTTGGGGATTGTGGAATCCCATAACGCCTTCATTGCCCCTAATGAATCTGTGTAGCAATTATACATATCTGTGTTGCGTTTCCATGTATATCCGGCAGGGCAATCATATAATCGGATGCCTTCATCATGCACATTTTTAATATCCTGCAGCCGCTCCGCCCGTACATCCGTTACTTTTAGCCAAATGCGGGCGGCCTGTTTCGGCATATGGATTGACGGCGTCCAGCTCACTCTTTCCGGCCGTGGATGGCTTGCTTTATACACAAAACATCCTTCTGACTCACAGTCCCCGTCATCGTATACTACAGGTTCTATATGGCATGACGGCCCTTCATCCATGCACTCTACACACGGCAAAAACGCCCACGTTTCCCGGATATACAGGATGTCTCCCGGCTGATATGGCGGCTCACAAGGGCAAAGCCTTTCATTCCCTCTTGGTTTTGTTATATATCCATTCGGATGTACTTCAAATGGGTGCTTTATCACCCGCCGCGTTACCGTCTTTCTACCGTCCAGAATCGCCAGAACCATGTCTGTGTTGAAAAGAACTGGTAATACTTTTCTCATAGTCTTTACCTCCTCAATCCGCGCAAATCTCAGCTATTGTCTTGACTGCATATTCAATCATAGCTTCGTCTAACCCGTAATCCGAGTCATAAAGCGGATCAATATTCAGTACTTTCGCTAATTTGTCCAGTGTTACCTCGCTAATTTCTATTACTGCTTTCACAACTCTCCCCCGCTCTCTTCTGGTCCTATATGTATTCTTGCAAGTTCTGCCGCCGCCCTATATGTTTTCGCGTGATGGTTGTCCCTGTGTGTATCTGACACCTTTTCCAGAAATTCGTCTATATTTCCACAAAAGCACCCGCATTTTACTGATATTCCACCGCTTTTGTCCCTGAAAAAAGTCGTGTACGAATTCCGGCTTCCGATAGCGCCGATTGTTATCAGATGTCCATCGCCTCTAATCTCTGCATTGCCGCAAACCTCTGCATCGCCGTAGACCTTTGCATCGCCGTAGACCTTTGCATCGCGCTAGACGAAACCTGATACGCTGACGACGACTCAGAACGAGTA
>VSOD01000324.1 GCA_009774655.1 Lachnospiraceae bacterium | reverse complement strand
GATACCGCCCAGCACCACGAATACCAGGATCATAATCGACATATTGTAGCCAAAATTCTTGGGCAGCGCATTCAGCGTAGACAGATTATGCGCATACAGCACACCCGCCACACCCGCCAGCGACGCGGAGACGGTAAAGGCGATCAGCTTGTATTTCGTCACATTGATGCCCACAGACTCGGCGGCGATCCTGTTGTCACGAATGGACATGACCGCACGCCCCGTTCTGGAATGAATGAAATTCAATACGATAAACAGCGTGACCAGAATCAGGATCACACCCACCGTAAAATTAGAGTCATTCGGTGTGCCCGTAACGCCCTGCGCCCCCTTGATCAGCATCAGCCCGTCCTCTTCCATATGCAGAGACAGGGCGTCTTTCATGGAAAAGTGAACGCCGTTGCTGTCCACACCCAGATATAATGCATTGATGATATTCTTGATGATCTCGCCAAAAGCCAGCGTCACGATGGCCAGATAGTCACCCCGCAGCCGCAGTACCGGTATCCCTACCAGAAATCCCACCAGTGCGGCGGATGCCGCCCCGATCAGCAGCGCCAGAAAAAACCGGACCCCGCCCGGCAGCGCTTCCTTGAAAGCCAGCGAAAAAACCGCACTGGCAAAAGCGCCCACACACATAAATCCCGCGTGCCCCAGGCTCAGCTCTCCCAGAATGCCCACCGTGAGATTCAACGCCACCGCCACGATCACATAAGTACAAAAAGGAACCAACAGTCCCTGGATCAGACTGGATACATGCCCCGTCGATACCAGAAGCTGTACCACAATATATGTGAGGATCACCATCCCGTAGGTGATCAGATCATTCTTCGTCGTCTTACTTAATTTAGATTTGTTTACCTTCATTTCCATCTCCATGCCCTTCCTTTGCCCCGCCTCAGACATCCTCTGCCGTTCTTACCCATTCTTCCGGTTTCCGCATATCTGCCTTCACTTACCACCGCAGACGGTCAGCCTGTCCCTTCACTGCCACCGCTTACCATCGCTGGCAGGTCAGCCTGTCCCTTCACTGCCGCCGCTCACCATCGCAATGCACTTGCACCGGAAGCATTCTAAACCTTCTCCAGAATCTTCCTGCCCAGAAGTCCCGTCGGCTTCACCAGCAGCACAATGATCAGAATACTGAACACGATCGCATCCGAAAGCTGGGAAGAAATATAGGCTTTGCTCAGATTCTCGATAACGCCCAGCAGAATTCCGCCGATAAAAGCGCCGGGAATCGAACCGATCCCGCCAAACACCGCCGCCACGAACGCCTTGATACCCGGCATGGAACCGGTATAAGGAGTTAAGGACGGATACGCAGAACACAGAAGCACGCCGGCCACCGAAGCCAGCATCGAACCGATGGCGAACGTCACCGCAATGGTGCCGTTCACATTGATGCCCATAAGCTGTGCGGCTCCCTGATCCTCCGAGACCGCCGTCATGGCACGCCCAATCTTCGTCCTTTTTACGAAAAAGGTAAGTCCGACCATAATGATAATGCTGACGATGACCGTCACGATTGTCACGCTCTTAATGATCAGCTGTCCGCCAAACAATTCCAGATTCGGCAAAGTCACCACATTGCTGAAAGCCTTCGTATCAGAACCGAACACCAAAAGCGCCACATTCTGCAGCAGATAACTCACACCGATCGCCGTGATCAGCACGGCCAGCGGAGAAGCGCCCCGCAGAGGTCTGTAGGCCACCCGCTCTATGGTCACTCCCAGCACGGTACACGCCGCCATCGAAATGATGATCGCCGCCAGCGGATTGATCCCCATACCGCTTGCCGTCACAAACACCACATACCCGCCGATCATAATGACATCACCGTGGGCAAAATTCAACATCTTGGCAATCCCGTACACCATCGTATATCCAAGCGCAATCAGCGCATATACACTTCCTAAACTTATTCCGTTGATCAAATGGGCTACAAAACTCATACTCACACCTCAGTTTTCCTCATCACACACTCACACAATTTAAAACCTGTCAATCAAATCATACTCCCTGCTACCCTGACCGGTTAAGTTATGGAAATGCACTAAGATACCCCGCCGGCCATCTTAGTGCAGTCCTGTAAAATGTCTATATTCTCATATCCGGCTGCGTCCTTCACAGCCTCAACAAATCCACCACGTTCCTTCCTGCAACGGGGAGAATGCACGTTTTTCGCATTCTCCCAGACATGACTTAGTTGTTCTTAGGCTGCGTACTTTGCAGCCTTAGCACAACTTCATGTCTTTTACATGGCGGTATACACACCATCCTTAATTACAACTGCCTTCGGCTCCTTGGTGGGCTCACCGGAAGCATCCCATGTGATACCCTCGCCTGTCAGGCCGTCTACCGTGATCTGTGTCATAGCTGTCTGCATAGCCGTGCAGATTTCTTCGTTGGACATATCCGCCGTGATACCGGCCTGCTCTGCAGCTGCCTTGATGGTATAGATCGCATCATAACCGTCTGCTGCGAACTGGTTGGGTGTCTCATTAAATTTCTCCTGATAAGTAGTAACGAACTTCACTGTAAGGTCGTCTGTAGCATCCGCTGCGAAAGGAGTTAACAGCATAACGCCCTCTGTCAGGGAAGCGTCAAAGTTCTTCACACCCAGAATACCGTCCAGACCGTCACAGCCGAAGAACTTCACATCAAAGCTCATGTCGGAAGCCTGCTTTAAGATCAGAGCCGCCTCATTGTAGTAGATCGGCAGGAATACCATATCAGCCCCCGCATCCTTGGCCTGCTGCAGCTGTACGGAAAAATCAGTCTTGTTATCCGCCGTAAACGCGCCTGCCGCCACGATCTCAAAAGACTGGCTTTCTGCTTCCGCTACAAATTTCTCATAGATACCGGAAGAATATACGTCAGAGCTGTCATAGATCACGGCTACCTTGGTCGCCAGACCGTGCTCACCGATATACTGTGCAGATGCCGCACCCTGGTTAGGATCGGAAAAACATACGCGGAATGAATTCGGATTCGCTACACAATCAACTGCAGAACCCGAAGGGGTCAGCTGGAAAATGTTATCTTCCGCCGTCTTGGCAGATACCGCGATGGAACATGCGCTTGTCACACAACCGTCGATGACCTGTACGCCCCAGTCTTTCAAAGCATTGTAAGCGTTGACAGACTTCTCGGAATCCGTCTCATCATCCTGGAAATTCAACTCAACTGTCATACCGTTGATGCCGCCTGCCGCGTTGATCTCATCCACCGCGATCTGGGAACCGTTCATAGCCGCGATACCATACACTGCATTACTGCCGGTCAGCGGTCCGATTCCACCGATCTTGAACGTGCCGCCTGCGCTGTCGCCTGCCGCATCAGCCGCGCCATCCTCCGCAGCCGCATCCTCACCTGCAGTCTCGTCAGACGCGCCGGTCTCATCCGCCGTCTCTCCTGCTGCATCCGCAGACTCCTGTGCCGCACCGTCCGTGCTTCCGGCATCTGTTCCTGCAGAACCGCCGCAGCCTGTCAACACTGCAGCTGTCATAACGCCTGCCAGTACAAGACTCAACATTCTTTTCTTCATAATCTTCTCCTCCTGTTTCTTTCTCCTCATTTTCCGGTCCGCTTCTTTCACCCTCCGCCTGTATCCCGGCCGGTCTGTCAACCGGCAGATACAACCGCACAACCGGCAAATCCACTCCCGGATTCGTTCCAAAGCCTTTCTCATGGCCGCTCATACAGACACCACCCTGTGAAAAAAGGGACTTCTTTATAATAATAAGAAGTCCCACCCTTGAAACTTAGAAAAATAATAGTTAAATTCTACAATTTTGTCAATAGTTTTTTGTGAATTTCTCTGATTTTCCGTAGCAGTTCAGCCTTCGGCTTCTCTGTTACGATAACGAAACCGTTACTTCTCCATCTTCCAGAAAGAAGCGCTGTACGCCGGAAGTTCACTGCCGCCGCCGAAATCATGATCCTTTCCGCTGATCAAATCCACTGCCATGCCGCAGCCCGCATCGAAATGCGCCGTATACGGCTCGCTGTCCGCATTGATGGCTACCAGCACTCTCTCACCTGCCGCCCTGCGCTCAAAGATGCACTGTTTGTTGGTCAGCACAACGGAACGAAAATCACCGTAATTGAGCGCCTCTGACTCCTTCTTCGCCTCACTTAAGCGCGCGATCCAGTCACACAGCTCATTCCACTCCGGCTCCTCGAAGCAGGCCCGCAGCGCCGGATCGCCCTCGTTCTTATGGGCTTTGGCGCCCCACTCGCTGCCGTAATAAACGCAGGGGATTCCCGGCATACCGAAGCACAGCGCATAGATCAGCGGCAGGTGCTTTTCATTGGTCAGGTTGCTGGCGATCCTTGTCACATCATGGTTATCCACAAAGGACAGCATGTGCTTCCCTTTATACAAAGTCCAGTTCTCCGGACCAAACTGACGCAGCAGTGAATGATTGATCTCGAACATATTCATGCTGTTAAAGCTGGAAAACAGCCCTTTATAACATTCATAGTTGGTCGCCGAATGCAGCATCTGGTCGTTGACCATCTGGTTATAATCCCCGTGCAGCATCTCGCCCAGCAGATAGAACTCCGGTTTCAGCCCTTCCGTAAATGTCCGCAGCCGCCTTACAAAATCATGATCCAGACAATAAGCCACATCCAGACGCAGGCCGTCGATATCGAACTCCTCTACCCAGCCTTTTACACTGTCCAGAATATGATTAATTACATCTTCATGGCGCAGGTTGATCTTCACCAGATCGTAATTTCCTTCCCAGCCCTCATACCAGAGGCCGTCGTTGTAGTTGGAATTGCCGCCCAGATTGACATTAAACCAGCTCAGGTAAGGAGAATTCTCCCGGTTCTTCAGCACATCCTGAAATGCCCAGAATCCCCTGCCGACATGATTGAACACACCGTCCAGCACCACCTTGATGCCGTTCTTGTGCAGGTTGTCA
>VSOD01000323.1 GCA_009774655.1 Lachnospiraceae bacterium | reverse complement strand
CTCCCTCTCACCTCTCCGGCTGCGGCTCCGGCTTCCATGATCGGAATAAAAGGGAAAGAAAGTATTTACAATAAGATGAATCAATAAGAAGGAGGAAGGATTATGAAAGCAAAGAAACTGATGGCATTGACACTGACGGCAGCGCTTACGATGAGTATGCTTCTGACCGGATGTGGGGACACGGACAGCGCGTCCGGAGGAACCGGCGGGACACAGCCGGCAGGCGACAGTACAGGGGAAACGGCGGCCGATACTGAGACGGGCAAAGAGACAGTCCGCATACTGGTTCCGGGCCTGAACGAGGAGACGACGGTAGATCCGATCTCGGGTCTTGAGACGAAGAGCCGCGGAGAATTTGAGGCGTTTTTGAACGAGAGAATTCCGGATTATAACATTGAGTTGAAGACGATCGCCTGGGACGGCTGGATCCAGAGCGTGGAAGCCATGAATGAGGCGGGGGAGATGGATGTGGGATTTTTCACCAATCAGGAAGCGATTCCGGACTGGTATCAGGATCTGACGCCTTATCTGGAAAAAGATGCGGATCTGAATTTTAATAATCTTGAGGATTTGTTTATTCCCTCGGCAGTGCATTATATCAGATACAAATCCTTCAACCATCCGGCTGACAGCGGTAAGGTGTACGGCATACCGATTACAATAGCCTGCAACGTGATCCTGTATGACAGCAAGATTTTCGAGGATTGGGGAATCAGCGAGCCTACGGCGGATATGAGCATGTCGGATCTGATCGACCTTTCAGAGCAGATGACAGGCACGAATCCGGTTACCGGCAAGCAGAATTACGGTGCTTATCTGTTCAACACATGGATGGAGTGGTATGCGCTCAGTTATGATGCGGTGAAGCCTTTCTTCAGCGATACAATGGATATTAACGAATTGGACATGGCAGAATACGTTGATTATATCAAGGATTCCAGTGAAGTCAAAAATTATTTTTCAGATATGGTGCGTGCGGTCGGCTGTAGTAATCCTGCCGTGGCAACAGGCGCCGGCAGAGAAAACTGGCTGACGGAAGATAACGATATCGCCATCAATTTTGACTCCAACAATTCGACAGGCACATACATGAAATATGTTTACAGTGGGGACACCTCCATTACGGACAGATACAAGGCGCTTCTGATCCCGACAGGAAAATATGGCGAAGGCTTCCCGGAATTTTTCCGCTTCTCCATTTCCAAGAATGCTGAAAATGCCGATGCGGCATGGGAAGTGATCAAGGTGCTTACTACAGACAAGGAGATCGTTGATTTCTATCTGTCGAACTATGCTTCTGATAAGATTTCCTGTCTGAATGACACGGAAGGCATGGAGATGATGTCATATGATATCAATAAAGAAAGACTGGCTTATCAGCAGAAGAATGTATTTATTACCGATGACTACTGGTATTGGAGAACAGCGATCCAGAATGTCAATAATCAGATCCTGTCCGGAGAATATGATGCGGATCAGGCAGTGGAGGCGTTTCATGCCGGTGTGACAGACTGGGTAAATAACATCAAACTGCAGTCCGGAAACTGATACAGATATATTACAGAATAGAAGTTGGCGGGGTATGGGGATTCATCCTGTACTCCGCTCTGATCAAGAAAGACCAGGCAGGTCGGTAACGGCAGAGGCCTGCGGGCTGTGGATGAATGGAGGTCATGCATGAAATCTACAAAAGTAAAGCGATATTCGAAATGGTATCTGATGCTCATCATAACTTTGGTCGGCACACTTGTGTTTAACTTTTATCCCCTGGTCGTCACCTTTGTAAAAAGTCTGTGCAACATGAAGGGGGACTTCATAGGAATTGTAAACTATAAGATCATGTTCGAGAGCGCGGAATTCCGTCAGAGCGTTGTGAACACCATCTATATGGCGATCCTCGGTGTCGGATTTAATGTGCCCATCGCATTTGTTATCGCGAGCCTGCTCAATGGAATCGGTAAAGGCAAGAGCGTGTACAGGGTGATCTTTCTATTGCCGATGGTGATGTCCATGATCACGGTGGTGACACTGTTTAAGTATATGATGATGCCCACGGCGGACGGGATATTCAACTATCTTCTTGGCAAGATGGGGATGGAGCCGAAGATGTGGTTAAACGGCGTTACCACGGCGCGGGAGAGTGTTATTTTTATCGCGATCTGGAAAGGGATCGGGTACAATATCATTCTGTTTTTTGCGGGACTGCAGGCCATATCGGCGGATATGTATGAGGCTGCGGCCATAGACGGAGCCACGCCGCTGCAGAAATGGCGCTATATCACGATTCCTTCTTCGAAGGCAACATTCCAGTTTGTCCTGATGACTTCGACCATTGCCGCGCTGAAAAGATTTACAGAAGTCTATGCTGTGAGCGGTGAGACGGGCAATCCGGCCGGGAAGCTGGAGACGGTGATGCTCTATATTTATAAGAATTCCTTTTCAACTTTGAACTATAAGGATGAGGGCATGGCGACGGCCGCTTCCGTGATCCTGTTTATCATTATTCTTGCGGCTACGCTATTGAACAATTATCTTACAAGAGACAGGGAAGCAGACAAAAAGTCGGTCAGGAGGGCGTGATCATGAAAAGAAAAAAACTGAAAATTTCTACGGTATCCAGTTACTTTATCCTGACATTGTTTGCGCTGCTTATCGTTGTTCCTTTTTTCTGGTTTATTTCGACCAGCTTTGACTATGTGAAATCTTATTCGCTGAGATTTCCGCCCTCCATGCTGCCGAAAGAGCCGAGTGTCTTTAACTATAAGAGTGCGCTCACAAATGTTCCGATGCTGAAATATCTGAAAAACACAGTCGTGATCGTCACGCTCAGCGCTGTTCTCAATATCTTTACGGCGACGCTGGCGGGTTATGCGATCTCTAAAGGCAGATTTCCGGGCAAGGGAATCATCCTGATGGTTATTCTTTCAAATATGATGGTGCCTTTTGAGTCAAAGCTGCTGCCGATCTTCATGGTGATCAGAAGTCTGGGAATCACAAATAATCCGGTCGGCGTGGTACTGCCCAGTATCATGACAAACGCGATGTATATTTTCTTTGTAAAAACGTATTGCGACAGTCTGCCGGATGATCTGAACGAGGCGGCGATCGTGGACGGCGCCGGCATGTTCAAAATATACTTCAGAATCTTTCTGCCGCTGCTTTCCCCGATCATTGCCACCATCGTGGTGCTGGATGTGATCAATACATGGAATGATCTTCTGTGGCCGATGATCGTGCTGACACAGCAGAAGAATTATACGATCCAGATCGGGCTGCAGATGTACAACAGCGGTGCAAGCGGGACAACGCACGCCGGAACGGCGCTGGCGGCATCGGTACTGGGTATCATACCGCTTTCGGTCATTTATATCTTTTGCCAAAAATATATTGTCCAAAGTATTGCTTTTTCCGGTATGAAACAATAAAATAAAAAACAGGATACAAATTAAAAAAATAATCAGAATCAGGGTTGGCGTGGATGGGTAAAGGACTGGAACCGGTAAAGAAGACAAATATTGTAGATCAGATCATAGCCAGGATAAATGATTCCATTATTTCAGGGCAGTACAGGGCGGGAGAGAAGCTTCCGAATGAATATGAACTGATGGAAGAACTGCAGGTGAGCAGGAATTCCCTGCGGGAAGCGTTTAAGATCCTGTCTGCGATGGGGATCATCGAGATCAGACGGGGTGACGGCACTTATGTCTGTTCGGAAGTGAAACCGTCTGCGTTTGATTCCGTTATTTACAGTGTGATCTATGACATGAGTACAAATGAAGAGCTGGTTGAGATGCGTCGTATTCTGGATGAATCCATCTTACATATGGCGATCAGAAATGCAGTGGAGGAAGATATCAGAATATTGCACGAGAACTTGGACGATATGGAGGCGGCGCTTAACCAGAAGGATTATGTGGCGGCTCAGAAACTGGATTATCAATTCCATCTTGGCATGATAGATGCCTGTAAGAACCAGTTTTTCATACGGCTTATGAAAAGTGTATACGGTATTTTTGAGAAATCCATCATTCGTACCGTACAGCACGAGAAAGAGAAATCCATGGTGATCAGACATCACAGGGAGATTCTTGAATGCCTTGAGAACAGGGATGAAGGCGGCGTTACGGACGCGATCGCCCATTCTCATGACACTTGGAAAGAGCAGATTAAGTAAGAATTCAATGCTGTTTAACATATTTTCAGAGAATTAAAGGTAGGACGTTATACGTAGAATAAAAGGAGGTATCAGAATGAGTATATCTTATACTGCGTTGGAAGAGAAAGCGGTTGAACTTAGAAAGACAGTGCTTACTATGATTTATAAAGCGCAGTCGGGACACCCCGGCGGATCGTTGTCTGCGGCGGATATCATGGCGGCGTTGTATTTCCATGTCATGAATGTGGATCCCGAGAACCCGAAATGGGAGGACAGGGACAGATTTGTCCTGTCCAAAGGCCATGTCTGCCCGGTATTGTACTCGGCATTGATCATGAGAGGGTTTATTGATCAGAGCGCTGTGGATACGCTCAGAAAACAGGGTTCCCTCCTGCAGGGGCATCCGGATATGAAGCGGTGCCCGGGGGTGGAAATCTCGACAGGATCGCTCGGACAGGGTATTTCCTGTGCGGCAGGCATGGCAATCGCAGGCAAGCGGGATCGGAAAGACTATATGGTATATACCCTTCTGGGGGACGGGGAGTGCAATGAGGGGCAGGTATGGGAGGCAGCACAGGCGGCGAACAAATACCGGCTGGACAACCTGGTGGTGATCGTGGACAACAATCGTCTGCAGAACGACGGACCGGCGGAGCAGGTAATGCCTACGGAAGATCTGGCAGGGAAATTCGCGGCATTCGGCTTTGAGACAACAAGGATCAACGGTCACAAAATGGAAGAGATCGTAAACAAATTAGAATCCATGAAAGCGAGCGTGAACGGGAAGCCGAAGTGCAT